>JAJXTW010000055.1 GCA_021783455.1 Nitrospirota bacterium
AACAAGCAGTACAGACGCCACCCGTTTCTTATGACAAAATAATCAAGCACGTACGCGGCTTGCGCCAGGGGAAACACAACCCATAGTGGCTACCTGAGCAAAGGGGATACCCCATTTAGAAGAATTACCATCAGTGTTCACGACCATGTATGCGTCTCGCTGAACACCACTTTCTTATTGCGAAGGAGGTAACGCATGAACGTATTCAGAAGCATGGCAATAGTCGCTTTCTTCGTTCTGCCCCTGACAGCGTTCGCACCACCGGGCGCTCATGCAGCGGAAACGAAAAAAGCGACGACCATCGACGAACTGGCAAAGATGTACGATTCATCGGGCTGCAAGGAGTGCCACGAGCAAATTTACAACGAGTGGGAGCAGTCGATCCACTCCCGGTCCATCTTCGGCACCGGAAGGACCGCGGCGACCATCCAGACGACCGTTTCCGTCGGGCTTATGGGCTGGAAGTACTCGGGCGTCAAGAAGCCGGAAGACGTGCAGGTCAAGCACCTTATGATTTGCGCCAAGTGCCATTTGCCGCAGCTGGCCGAGGCCACCGACGCCGTTGCCAAGGAGATCGTGAAGAATGTTTACATCTATACCGATCCGAAGGCGAGCGACGATGCGCGCGACAAAGCCGTTGCCCAGCTCTCGAAGGTGAACATCAACTGTCTCATCTGTCACCAGCGGAACGCCATCACCCACAAGTGGGTGGACGGGTTCCCGGAAAAGGACACGGTCTACGGATCCAAGGACGGCGAGCACATGGACGCCGCACATCCGAAGATGAAGAAAAGCCAGATCATGGACGAGTCTATCCTTTGCGGACAGTGTCATGGCCTGGGGCCCAACCTCGAGCTCGAAAATCCCTCTCAGTGTGCCACGCTGTACGCAAGCTACAACATGGCATACCGGGCCGAGGGAGGACAGGAAAAGTGCCAGGAATGTCACATGATAAAGAGCAAGCTCGGCCACAACATGCAGAGCTACCGCGACCCGGGCATGGCCAAGGCGGCGGTGGACTTCAAGGTCGAGGCGCTCGGCTATCAGTGGCGCGACGGAGCGAAGGTGGTGCCCCAGGCGCTGGTCAAGGTAGAGATGATAAACCGCGCCGGCCACGGCATCCCCGATGGCTGACCAACTCCCAACCGGCTGGTCCTGGAAGTGACCGCGAAAGACAGTAAAGGTAAAGAGTTGTTCAAGCAGTCGAGGATCTACATGCCTATTCCCCTGCAGCTCGGCCGCGGCGATAAGATGGGCCGCGGACCCTATGAAAAGAGCGGCATCCTGCGCGATTCAAGCCTGCCGCCGAATCGTCCTGTGAACGAAAGCTTCGACATTCCCTTCCCCGCGGAGTTCTCGAAAAAAGACGGGAAGAGCGTGACCAAGATCCTCGATTACGACATGACGATCGATGTGGAGCTGATGTATCTGCCGTTCGGAACCAAGGAAAGCGGACAATTTACGTGGCAGAAAGTGACGAAGAAAGTAAGTATTGAAAAGGGCGGAGTGTAGAAAACTCCCTTGTCAGAATCAAAAAGCCGGCAGAGGCAACTCTGGCCGGCTTTTTTTGCGGACAATTCTGACCAGGCATGCAGAAGGAATAGCATTCTCTGGTACAACTGCGGTACTATACATCAGTTGTGAAGATTCGCTTTCGTATGACGCTTGACTTGATCCTCAAATTCCGATAAAGTCGGAAAAACCGCACAAGGAACGGCTGGCAAAAACAATATGACCTCCGACTCCACGAGTACACAACTGAACGAAGGATACGAATATTGCGAAAGACTCGGCCCCGATGCCGACGGCCAGACGCTGCTTGGTTATCTTAGCCGACGCTATGGTCATTTCTCGTCAACGGAGTGGGCGGAGCGCATTGCGTCCGGTCACGTGTTGATCGATTCCAAACCCGTGGATGCCGAAAGCGTATTGCGCAGGGGATCCGAGCTTGTGTGGCAACGCCCTCCCTGGAGAGAACCCGATGCGCCCCGGTCATTTTCCGTTCTGTACGAAGATGAAGACCTGCTTGCAGTGGCCAAGCCGGCCGGTTTGCCGACGCTTCCCGGCGCCAACTTCCTGCAATCGACGCTGCTGTACCTGGTACGCGCCTATGCGCCTGACGCCGCTCCGCTCCATCGATTAGGCAGGTGGACATCCGGTCTGGTGCTGTGCGCCCGAAACCAGACAGCCGGGGCGGAATTGACGCGACAGTGGTCAGCGAGGGAAGTCGGTAAACGCTATCGCGCGCTCGCGAGCGGGGTCCCTGATTGGGAAGAGATGACCATCTCCACAGCCATCGGCCCTGTCCCGCATCCCTTGCTCGGATCAGTCCATGCCGCGAGTCCGAAGGGCAGACCCTCATTGTCTCATGTGACCGTCCTCGAACAACGCCCGGATTCCTTCTTGTGCGACGTGCGTATTGCGACTGGCCGGCCACACCAGATTCGAATTCATTTGGCGGCCGCGGGACACCCTCTTACGGGCGATCCTCTGTATGAAGCCGGCGGTCTCCCCGCGCCGGACACGCACGCCTTGCCCGGCGACCCGGGCTATCTTCTTCATTCCGCTGAACTGAGCTTTCGTCATCCCGGCACCGGGCTGGGCATGGTGATCGAGTGCGAGCCGCCGTCGCTTCTCCGCCTTTCAACAGCTGTTCGCTGACTGTTTGCGCGTTGCAGGGGAAGGATGAGGCAACTGTTTTCCGGCCTAACTCATGGATTGCCGATAAAACTCAGGAGGAACCATGCAAGACAAAAAGGCTTTGACGGCGCCCTGTGGAATCGACTGCTTCAATTGCGAAATTCATGAAAACAATCTGTCGGATAACGTTGCGGAAGTGTTGCACGGCAAATACGGCTGGCCCAAGGAAGAAATAGCCTGCAAAGGCTGCCGCAAACAGGACGGAAAGCATGTTCACCTTCCGCAAGGGTGCGCGACCCTGGATTGCGTGAAGGCCAAGGGCGTGCAATTTTGCAGCGACTGTAGCGACTTCCCCTGTTCGTTCCTAGCACCGATAGCTGATCTCGCCGTGATCCGGCCGCACAACATAAAATTGTACAATCTCTGCCGGATCAAGAAAGTCGGGCTTGATCGATGGATCAACGAGGAGGCAGGACAGGTACGGAAGAAGTATTTTACCGGCAAGTTCAGCGTGGGGAAGGGCCAGGCTGATTAAAAAAAATCGCCGGAAGCGGGTTTCGATTTATCACCCCTCCCTTGATGGGCGGGGCGGGGGGAGGGTGAGAGGTCCGGCACTTGTTCTCTTCACCCTCTCCAAATCGTGTTTTTAGCGCCTGCTGGTAAAAATCGAGGCTGCGCCAAAAGGAGAAAACGATGCCAGGTCAAGTTGACAAAAAACTTGCTGCTGTGTGCGGACTTTTCTGCCCTGCCTGCCACGTATTCATCGGGACCCATGAAGAACCGGCAAAGCTTGCCGTGATGGCCAAGCGTTTTCAGAAATCTATCGAGGAACTGCAGTGCAACGGCTGCCGGTCCGCGAAACGGTGCTTTTATTGCGAGACCATGTGCTTCATGGCAAAGTGCGCAACAGTGAAAGGCGTGGAGTTCTGCGGAGCTTGCCCTGAATATCCCTGCCCCGGCCTGAAGGAATTCCAGGCACAGGCGCCGCACAGGATCGAGCTGTGGAAGTCGCAGGCCCGCATCAAGGAAGCGGGATACGAAACATGGTACGCGGAAATGATCGAGCATTATTCCTGCCCCGAATGCAAGACCCTCAATTCCGCCTACGACTTGAAATGTCGCAAATGCAGCCATGAGCCGAGCTCCGAGTACGTGCGGCTCCATAAGGACGAGATCGAAAAACACCTCGCCAGGATGAGCGCGAAGGCAGAATAGATATCCAAGGAGAATGAATGACGATGCCTGCATTGTTGCTGGTAGATATCCAGCGGGATTATTTCCCCGGCGGAAGGATGGAAGTTGTCGGCGCAGCCGAAGCAAGCCGCGCTGCGCAAAAGCTTTTGAACTTTTTCCGGGAGAAAAACCTGTTGATCGTTCATATACAGCATATCGCAACGCGTGCAAACGCGACCTTTCTTTTGCCGAATACGGAGGGAATAGATTTCCATGAAAGTGTGATGCCCCTCCCGAGCGAAATGGTCATCAAAAAATATTTTCCGAACAGCTTCCGGGAGACCGATTTGGAGAAACATCTCCTCTCTAAAGGGATCAAGGAACTGGTGATCTGCGGCATGATGTCGCACATGTGCATCGACACGACAACAAGGGCCGCTTTCGACAAGGGATACACGTGCACGGTCGCCTCTGATGCCTGCGCGACCAGAAACCTGGCGTTTAACGGGATCGAGATTCCGGCAAAGCAGGTTCACGGTGCTTACATGGCAGCGCTCGGTGCGGTGTTCGCGAAGGTGCTTGGTGTGGAAGACATTATCGGCTTGCTAAAGGTTTAAAACAACAGAATCTATCGGGTCTCCTCCCCTTCAAGGGGAGGATTAAGGTGGGGATGGGTCTCGTGGAACCGATAAACCCATCCTCATTTCGCATCGATCCATGGGATCGAGCCGGGCCTTACAGGCCACCCTCTCCTTGGAAGGAGAGGGACATGTTTAGGAGCTTACCGTCATGGAACTTATCGAAGGAATCTACACGCGCCGGAGCATCCGGCAGTACACCGGCCAGCCCGTTCTCCGGGAGCAGCTGCTTGAGATCATCAAAGCCGGCATGTGGGCCCCGTCGGGGATGAACAACCAGCCCTGGCGGTTTGTCATCGTTCAAGGCGACGAGGTCAAGTCGGACCTCGCAAAGCAGACGAAATACAATTTCATCATCGAGCGCGCAGCAGTCTGCATCGCGGTGTTCGTGGACAGGAGCGCGATGTACAACGACGTGAAGGACCACCAGGCCATGGGCGCCTGCATCCAGAACATGCTGCTGGCTGCTCACGGCCTCGGCCTTGGCGCGGTCTGGCTCGGCGAGATCCTGAAAAACGCAGACGGAGTGCGCACTCTTCTTGGATTGCCCAAGGAAATGGAACTGATGGCAGTGGTCAGCCTCGGCCATCCTGTTTCGAAGAATCATTCCTCAACGCGCAAGGACATATCGGAAGTTTTGCTGAAAGAGCTGTAGCAGACTAAGCCGGCGTGGCCAGCTCTTGGGTTATGAACTTCGATTTTGTTTGTTGGAAGACTGTTGCATATCCATTCTTTTCAGATATACCGATAAAGCCGTTCCCACACCCTCCTTGCTTCTAATCTCGATTTTGCCTCCATGAAGTCTGGCTATTTCCCGGCAGATGCTGAGTCCCAATCCGCTGCCGTCGATTTCTTTTGAACGGGAATGGTCTACCCGGTAAAAACGATCGAACACTTTGTCCAGCGCACTTTCAGGTATGCCGATTCCCGTATCCTTGATTTCGCACACAATGAATTCTGCTTCCTTCCTGGCGGAAATATGAACCTGGCCGCCGGGGATATTGTATTTAATGGAATTGTCCACTAGATTGGTAAAGAGCTCCAGCAATTTTTCCCGATCTCCAGGGACCAACAGTGATGCAGACATTTGCGAAGTATCTATCCCGACCCCTTTCTGCTCGGCAAGGGGGCGGAGCAGCCTTGCCGCGTCGTTTATGAGTTCCTTGACATCAAGGGGTTCAAGCCTCAGCTCAACCGTATCTGCAGTGAGCCGGGTCAAGGTCAGCAGTTTTCGAACAGTTGACGACATCGCCAGTGCCGCTTGCACGATTGCAGTCAGGCTGTTTTTGTATTCTTCCGCGGTCCTTTCTTTTCTCAGCGTAATCTCGCTCTGGCTCAGAATGACCGATAGCGGCGTTCTGAGCTCATGAGAGGCGTCTGCTGCAAACCGCTTCTGCTTGTTGAAGGCCTCTTCCATGCTGCTGAAGGTGCGGTTAAACGAATGGGCCAAAATCCTCAATTCAGGAGGAATGCCTTCGAGAGACACTCGTGTCGAAAGGTCGTGTTCTGAAATCCTGTCTATGGTCTCCGAAATGTCCAGCACGGGAGCGAGTGCTTTCCGTGCTATGATGAAACCGCCCGATGCGGAAAGAAGCATGACAATAAGCACTGCGCCAAGCAAGACACTGCGAAAATCCTCCAGCAGGTCCAACTGGGATGCAATATCCTCTGCGCACTGAATAACCAATCCGTGCATCCGCCCATTTCCCGCACTTTCGCTCTCTTCCCGTGAAATGTTCCGGAAAGTAATGAGCCGCGCTGCCCGGTTATTCAGGCGGATGGTGGTAAACTGCGTTCGGGAATCATATCCGGTTGGAGGCAGCTCCGTCATCCCCAGCGAAACTGACTTTGCCATGGTCGTCCCGTCTGCGCGGCGCACCTGAAAGTAATTCCCTGACCTCGGTGAACGGTACTCCCACATGACTTCATCGGACAGATTGAAGTCGATATCATTTCTATCAACATCAATCAGCGATCCAAGCGCCTCTGCCTTTGCAAGCAAACCTGCATCAAGGGCTTTGTACACGATTTGATTAAGGCTGAAATACAGGAATGTCCCCAGTACGGAAAGGACAAGGAATAAAACGGCAACGTAGAAAATAATGATTTTCGCTTTGATCGAAGATAACATCTCAGCCCCTCAGCATATAACCGGCGCCGCGCATGGTAATAACGAGTTTATCATCAAATTCCCGATCGATCTTGTTCCTGAGACGGCTGATGAAAACATCGATAACATTGCTGTCGAGGTCAAAATCCTGGTCATACAGGTGCTCCGTCAAGGCCGTTCTGCTCAGGACAATGTTCCGGTTGACGGCCATATATTCCAGAAGCGCGTATTCCTTTGCTGAAAGGACAATAGCCTTGCCCCGCCTTTTGACCTCATGGGTCGCCGTGTCAAGAGTGAGGTCCTTGATCGCGATAAGGGTCGTTTTCACCTCTGTCTTTCGTCTCAGCAATACTCTCATGCGCGCAAGCAGCTCTTCAAAGGAAAAGGGTTTTGTCAAATAATCATCAGCGCCGCTGTCCAGCCCGGACACCTTGTCGGTTATGGCATCCTTGGCGGTCAGCATGAGAACCGGGGTCTTGATCCCTTGCCCGCGGATTTTTTTAAGGATCGTCATCCCGTCGATAACCGGCAGCATGATGTCCAGGATCATGAGATCCGAAGGCTCGTTTAAGGCCAGGTGCTGTCCGTCTTCACCGTTGCATGCAACGTCCACTGCGTACCCTTCTTCCTCGAGACCTTTTTTCAGGATATCGGCCAGGGACTTTTCATCTTCCACGATCAGTATGCGCATGGTTCTTACCCGTCCCTGTCCGGCCCGCTTTCTCTCAGTTGCGCCGACGATAACAGGTAATATAGCGCCGGCAGCACAATAAGCGCAAGCGGGATCTGGACCAGCAAGCCGGAAATGATCGCGACAGCAAGCGGCTGTTGCATGGCGGCCCCCTGGCCCAAGGCCAACGCCAGAGGCAGCAAAGTCAGAATCGCCACAAATGTCGTCATAATGATCGGCCTCATGCGGTTCTTTCCCGCCTCGATCAATGCGGGAAGCATGTCCATGGTTTGCGCGAGCTCGCTGTACTCCGAGAAATAAAAAATGGCGACTTCGGTAACGATGCCCACGATCATGGTCATGCCCATCATAGAGGAGATATTGAGCTCAACACCGGTCGCCCACAGGCCGATGAACACCGCTGACAGGGAAATAAGCGGGATCACCATGATCGCCAGCACGATCCGAAAGCGTTCGTATAAAAAGAGCAGCAGAAGAAAAACCAGCATCAGGGCCGCAATAAACACGGCGATGAGGCCGCGGAACGCAATTTGCTGCTGCTTGTACATTCCTCCCAGCTCGAAGTAAACGCCTTGCGGCACTAATCCGGGGCGCGCCAGCAGCTTTCGCACGTCCTGGATTACCGAGCCGAGATCACGTCCGGTGATGCGGCCGGTTACCGCTGTCATCGTCTTGAGATTTTCGCTGGTTATTTCGGGCTGACCGATTACCGCTTTTACGCTTGCCACCCGTCGCAGGGGAAACATATGTCCGTCGGGTGCGCGCATCACGAGGGCTTTGATTTCCTTTTCAGTGGCGCGCAAATCAGGCGCGATCCAGACACGCACCCCGACCATCTTGACCCCTTCCTGGACCTGGGTGGTTACCGACCCGCTAAGGTAGTCATTCAGCATGCGGGTAACCGCATCAGGGTCCACTCCTTCCAAAGCGGCCTTGGTGCGGTCTACCTGGACATCCAGCGCGTCCCCCGCGAGTACGATTCCGCTGCGGACATCCACCACGCCGCGTATCGTACCGACAGCATCTGCTACGTTCCTGCTTATGGTTGCAAGTTGGCTTTGATCGTCCGAGTACAGCTTTATCTCGATAGGCTGCGGCACGGAGGTCAGATCGCCGATCAGATCTTCCATGAGCTGGGCCAGTTCGATCTTTATTCCGGGCACTTTATGCTCGACTTTGTTCCGGAGCTCGTCCATGACTTCATCGATGGGCCGCCGCGGCAACGGCTTCAGGCGGATGAAGAAATCTCCCTGGTTTGCTTCCGTCAATGCGCCGCCGAGCTGCGCGCCGGTGCGGCGGGAATAGGTAAGGACCTCGGGGGTTGCCTTGATGATTTCTTCCACCTGGCGCAGCAGACGGTCGGTTTCGGTGAGGGCCGTGCCGGGGGGCGTGAAATAGTCGAGGATGAAGCCGCCTTCATCCATCGACGGCATGAAACCGGAACCGACCTGCCGGTAACCGATGTACCCCATCAAGAGAAGCGGCACTATCCCTGCCAGGATCAAAACGGGCTTCTGCAATACACGCCTCATGATCCACTCGTATGCCCGATGAGAACGGTCCCTGAAGGGGCCGCCCTCGTTCTCCTCCGCTTCTTTTTCCCCCAGCAGATGGTCGGCGAGAATGGGGATCGCGAGCCAGGTGATGAGAAACGAGATGATCAGCGCGGCCGCCATGGTGAGCGAGAGAGCCTTGAAGAAGGCGCCTGTTACGCCGCTCAGGAACGCCAGCGGAAGGAAAATGATAATTGTGGCCGACGAGGAGCCCGCAAGCGGCCGGGCGAACTCGCGCGCGGCCGCCATTACGCGGCCCTCATGATGTCCCTTGCTGCCGCGCAGGCGGCGCATGATGTGTTCGACCATCACGACGACGTCGTCGATGATCAGGCCGATGGCGGCCGCCATGCCGCCCAGCGTCATGATATTGAAGCTCATCTTCAGCGCGAAGAGCAGGACGATAGTGGCCGCCAGGACCGTCGGAACGACGACAATGGCGATGAGGGTGATCTTGAGGTTGCGCAGAAACAGGAACAACACCACGGCGCCGAGGAGCACCCCGATAATGATCGCGTCGCGCACGCTGGTCGCGGACGCGACGATCAGCTCGCTCTGGTCATACCAGTTGCTGGTCCGAACTCCCTTCGGCAGGTGCTGTTGAAATGCGGCAAGTTTTGCTTTTATGTCCCGGGCAATCTGGACGGTATTGCCGCCCAGCTGTTGATATACCAGGACCAGTACCGCATCATGCCCGTCCGCGGTCATGCGCTGCCACTGGGGCACGATATCACGTTGTACTGTTGCCACCTCATCCAGGCGGACCATCCCGTTCGGCCCCGTGCGCAATACGGTCTGGCGGATATGGTCGAGGTCGGAAAGCCGTGTGTCCGACATGACCAGATACAGCTTGTAGTGGTCTTCCAATCGGCCCACCGCGGTGATCACGTTGGCCGCTGAAAGCGTTTGTGCAACATCGTTCAGGGTCAGTCCGTAGGCCTGCAGACGCGCCGGGTCTACCGTGACGCGAAACTCTTCCAGGTTCCCCCCCATGACCTGGACCCGTGAAGTACCGTTGACGCTGGACAACAGGGGAATCAGCTTGAATTGGGCAATGTCGCGAAGTTGAACCAGGGAAAGAACGTCGGAGGTCAGGCTGTACGCCAGAACGGGAAACACCGTCGGGTCCATACGCTTGACGTGAAACACCGTGCCTGGCGGCAACTGGGGCAGCACCCGGCCGACGGCAGACTCCACCTGCAGCTGGGAGGCAACCATATCCACACCCCAGTCGAAATCGACTGAGATATCAGCGCTGCCGCGGCTGCTGGTAGAGCGCACCGAGATGACGCCGGGCACCGAACGGACGGCTTGTTCGACCGGCCGCGTCACTTGCAGTTCCATCAGTTCCGCAGCCCGGTCTCCGGCGTCCAGCGAGACCATGACCCGGGGGAATTCGACATTCGGAAAAAGGGCCACCGGCAGTTTAAATGCAATAACAGCGCCGGCCGCGGCAAGAGTCAGCACAAAAAAGAGGATCGAACGGCGGTGCGCCTGTATCCAGAATGAAAAGGCGCTCATGGTGAAGTCTCCCGCACGTTCATCCCTTCCTGAAGCTCGTAATTGCCCAGCATGACAACCCGGTCTTGTTTCTCAAATGGTCCCGAAATGCCGATGAGGCCGCTGCTTTCCCCTTTAGTCCGCACATTGATACGATGGGCGTGTCCGTTTCTGACCACGAAAATATACGGTCCCTTGGCATCGGAGAGAACCGCCTGCCGTGGGACGGCGAACCCTCCCCGTCTCCTCAGCGTGATGAATCCCTGTATTCGTGTTCCCGGCATCGAATGGAAAGCCTGTCCGGGTTTCAGTTCAACAAGAAGGTCAACAAGCCCTGTCTGCGGATTGACCATCCCATTCACTGTGCTGACAACGCCTGCCGCGCTCTGTGTGCTGTCGAATACCGGCACCAGTTTTACGGGCATGCCGCGTCTTACCTTGCGGGCGTCTTCCGGTTCAATTCCCAGCACAATGCGCGGCCGGTCAATCCGCGACAACTGCATTGCCGGAGCGCCGGCCTGAATTCGATCTCCCTGGGAAAGCTGCATCACGCTTACAATGCCGTCAAACGGCGCCCGGACTATTTCGCTTGGGGTCCCTGTTCCCAGCTTCTCCTGGGCGGCCAACCCGGCTTCCGCATCGCTCAGCGACTTTTGGGCGTTCGCAAGCTGTGACCTGGTCGCAAGCTGCTGTGCCAGCAGGTTTTGCACTCTGGTCAGTTCACCTTTTGCCAGGTCCACGGCCGACCGCGCCTGCTCATAATTGACGCTTTCCTGAGGACTGGTTTCCATTTGCAGGAGGGGCGCGCCTTTTTTTACCAACTGTCCATGGGCGACCAGGAGCCGCGTCACCCGCCCTGCACGGGGCAAATTTATGCTTTCGGTGTTGAGAGGATCGACGCTCACGAGCCCGTAGCTGGAGATCGATTCAGCAAGCACCTGCTGAACAAGGGGCTGGGTCCGGACCAGCGCACTCGTGGTATCCGCTGATAGCGCGTAATCCGCGGCCCCTGAAAGGATCATCAAAACCGCGCACAAGAGAAAGCTCTTTCTCATGTTATTTTCCTCGCTCATCCAGATGAATGTTGGCCGGCGCAATCTGTCCGGGCAGGCCGCTGCCGAGTAAGGTCTGCAAGGCAACGCGTTGTTCGAGCATGGTTTGTTCAAGGGTAATTGCTTCAATGCGTTTCTTCAGCAAGGCGGCCTGCAGACCGGTGTAGGTGGTGATGTCCAGATTCCCGGCATCGAGTGCCGCTTTTGCGCGCTCCGCAATACTCTCCATCTCCGGGAGAACGCTTTTCACCTCCTGGTATTGCCGGCTCACCAAGCGCCATTGCGAAAGCAGATTTTTAACCTGGGAGAAGGCTTCGTTCAAGCGGGCCTGGTATTCGTCGTACAAACGCTCTCGGGTGGCCTTTTCTACAGCTATAGGACCCTGGTTGCGGTTGAATACCGGCAAGCTTATTGTAATGCCGATGCCTGAGGTATAAATTCCGCTGGTGTCGCGGGCGCGGGTCAGCCCGATGTTGAGCGCGGGGAATTGCGCCAGGACAGCCGCGCGAAAAAGTTCCTCCTGGCTTTTGTAGCCGGCTTGCAGCGCCGCCAAATCCGGTCGGCGTTCCGGCAACTGTGCGGCAGCGGTTTCGATTTTAGCCTGATCCGGTTCGGGAACGTCGACGTTCCCCACAAGCTTGAGCCTGACTTCAGGCGACAGGTCAAGCAATGCGTTGAGTTCGTGCCGTGTTTTACTGGTCTGCCGCTCAAGAGCGTTGATGCCCGCGTTTGCGTCCTGCAACGCCGTCAGGTCGGCGCTCACGGCATCGATCGTCATATTGCCTTCTTGCAGGGCCCGGCGCGCACGCTGGTATTGGGTATCGATAAGATCACGATAGGCTTGCAACTCCCGCATGAGCTTCTCCTGTTCCCTGCTGTTGACGAACAGCAGGCGCGCCTGCTGCACTACCTGCCATTCCTGCCACAGGACGGTCATATCCATTTTACGGCTGTTTGCACGCGCCGCATTGACAGCTGCGTTCTGGGTGAGGAGCGCGCTGATATCATAGCTTAAACCCACGTTGAATGCATTCATGGTGCCCGGTCCGCCGTTGGTGGGATGGTCTACTCCCGCAGCCAGTTGGGGATTGGGCAGGACCCCCGCTGCCATCAACTGGGCTTGCGCGATACGTCCTTCATTCCGCACAATCTTCAGTTCGGGATTGTTTACTACGGCCAGCATGGCGACTTCCGTCATATCAAGGCCGTCATCAGGGTTGAAGGGATGAGCGCTCAGTTCCGGCAAAGGCATTTGACCGGCATGAACAACCAAATGAGGCACTTCTTTCAACAACGTAGGCTTGGTATTCAGCGGCTTGGCCTGATAGGTGGCGCACGCGGTCAACGCTGAAAAAAGCAAACACAGATAAAGATAACGTTTCGACAAGGTCGCAATCTCTCCCCTTTTTAATGCATCCTTTACAAGAAAACCGAAAATGTCTCTCTGCGCATTTTGATCTCGGCTGCTCTTATCTTTATTATAAAATAGCATATCACAGTTGTATATGCGCTATTGCAGTAGTAGGAAAATACCGGCGCTGCATCCGCCCCTGATGAACGCTCCCCGGTTAGTCGGGATGGGCGCCTTCCGTCGAGTTTTCCAGAACAGCTCCTGTCACCGCGTCCACTCCCACCTCGCGGGTGATTCCGTCCTTGCGGATATCAAAAGAATACCGCAGGCCAGTGCCGCCGCTCTCCTTTTCCAGTTCCTCGGCGACAATGACGCCGGCACAGGCCTTTTGGGCAATGCGGCGGGCGTGGTCAAGACTGATTTTGGCGTCCTTAGCGTATTGCCGGCCGTTGAAGTCATGGGCAACCGGTGCCGTTCCCTGCTTTGATTGCTGCGCGGAAACTCCTCCGACGGCGATAAGGGCTGTTAAGACAATGCCGATGATGACTGTCATCATCTTTTTCATATTGGTCATCTCCTTTCGTGTAATATCATAAGTAAGCTCCATTTAATTTCAGCTTATGAAACATTATAATAAAGAAAGATTACAGGAAGATGAACGCGACGTGGTGTGTAACCAGAAAGCACAAATCAAAATTAGTACTATTGCAATTCAGGGAAAGCCAACCACCTTGCCTCAGGGGAGCCGCGGGGACCAGACCTGATGGATTCATGTTCAGTATCCAGCGTGTTTGCAACGGACAGTGAGATGGCCTCCGGATCTCTCTGCTATAATAAATGAAGAATGAAAAACCAAACGTAGCGAAAGGACCGAGACCCTTCGACAGGCTCAGGAAGAACGTGCTGAGCTCGTTGAAGCATGGGCTGCTTCGCGTCTGTTGACTTGCTATCATGGAAAAAGCATTTAGACACAGAAGAAGCGGATTAACACATGATCAAAGCGGATAAATTCGAACGCAAGGCAATCACCTATTAGGTGGACTACTGTTTGAAAAAAACCGACGTTATCCGACTCTTATCAGATTCGATCCGTGTCACCCATTTGAAGGCGCCCTGTCAAGGGTAAAAGCGAACCCTGTGGCGAGAAAATGAAATTTTCTCGTCGATGGTGTTACCGTTATCGATT
>JAJXTW010000289.1 GCA_021783455.1 Nitrospirota bacterium
TGGAATCTATGTTTCATCAGACGTTGAGTGCAGTAAAAGAAACAGCACAATCTGAAGCAAATCGCACGGAAGACATGTTGTGACTATCCTCCCGCTTTCATGATACCGGAAGGCCGACTGGCAACCCGGAGACCTATCGCAGATAATTTAGCAACACCTCTCCATTTACGCCGTCTCGATCCTGAGCTTCTTCAGTTTACGGTATAAAGTTGCTAGATCAATTCCCAACGTGCTCGCTGTCGTTTCCTTGTTCCCCTTGTTTTCCGTCATACTCCTCCGTATATACTCGCGTTCGAATTCGTCGAGGGCCTGCCGGAGCGACGACGTGGAAACGCCTTCAATGTCCAGCGTTCTGAACTTGTCCGGGAGATCATGGATCGTAATCATTTCTCCGTCCGCGAGAACGGTCGCCCGCTCTATGGTGTTCCGCAGCTCCCGGATATTTCCCGGCCAGTCGTAAGCGAGGAGGGCCTGCATGGCCTCGTAATCGATGTCCTTGACGCATTTTTCCGCTTCCTTGGCGGAGATTGCCAGATAGTGTTTGATGAGCACCGGGATATCATCCCGCCGCTCGCGCAGGGCCGGCATCCGGATCTCGATCACGTTCAGGCGGTAGTAGAGGTCCTCGCGGAATCGTCCTTCCTTGACGCGCTGCATGAGGTCTGCGTTTGTGGCAGCGATGATTCGTATGTCGACGCTAATGATCCGCGTATCACCGACCGGGGTAAGTTCCTTCGTCTGGATGACATGGAGCAGCTTGACCTGCAGGGCCTGCGGCAGTTCACTGATCTCATCGAGGAAGAGCGTGCCGCCGCTCGCCATGGTGATGAGGCCTTTCTTATCCTCGTTGGCCGAGGTGAATGAACCTTTTTTATGGCCGAAGAGCTCGCTTTCGAGCAGGTTCTCCGGTATGGCTCCGCAGTTGATGGAGATGAAGGGCTTGCCTTTGCGCGGCCCGGCCTCATGAATCGCCTGGGCCACGAGTCCCTTGCCGGTCCCGCTTTCTCCGGTGATCAGGATGTTGCTCTTGTTCGGAATCACCTTCTCCATGAACGTAAAGACCTTCTGCATAGGCTCGGAGTTGCCGATGATGTTCGCGAATGCCTCGTGCCGCTGGCTTAATTCCTGGCGCAGGATCTGGTTTTCCATCTGAAGATCACGGCTTTGAAGAATTCTCCTGATGGTCAACCTGATTTCGTCATTGATAAAAGGCTTGGTAATGTAGTCCGAAGCCCCTGCCCGCATCGCTTCTACGGCCGAGCCCACCGACGCAAAGGCGGTCATCATGATAACCGATGTGTCCGGGCTGATCTTCTGTGATTGCCGGAGGACCTCAAAACCGTCCATTTTCCCCATCTTGATGTCGGTCATGATGATGTCGAAATTTTCCTTCACGATCCGTTCCACGGCTTCTTCCCCGTTGTATGCTTCTTTGACAGCGTGGCCTTCCTTCGTGAGAAGAATATTGAGCGCCTTGCAGATGTCTTTCTCGTCGTCCACGATCAGAATATTTGCTTTTTCCATGGATGTGGCTCCTTAAGCTTTTACTTTTTCAACGGGGAGAATGATGGTAAATGTCGCTCCTTTTCCGACTTCGCTTTCTACGTGGATATCTCCCTTGAAGCGTCTGACGATGTCGTAACTCAAGGAGAGGCCGAGACCGGTGCCTTTGCCCGCTTCCTTGGTCGTGAAGAAAGGGTCGAAGATCTTTCGAAGCTCACTTTGCGAGATCCCCATGCCGGAGTCGGCAAAGGATATCAAGATAGCTTCGTGCCCATGATCGTCGCGGCCTTGCCGGGTCCCGACCCGTAACGTCCCGCCGTTCGGCATGGCGTCAAAGGCGTTGAGAATGACGTTGATGAAGACTTGGGACATCTGTCCCTCGTCAATCAGGATTTCGGGAAGCCCGGGGTCGAGGGAAACCGTGATCTCGATGGAGCTTTTCATGCGCTTGTCCAACCGCATCAGATCGAGCGTGGAATTGAGCACATCGTTCAGCCGGGTCTCTTTGATGTTCAGCGAATCGGCCCGGGCAAAAGTCGCCATGCGTCGCACGATATCGGATATTCTTTGAATGTGATTGTTGATGACGTCCAGGCTGTTTTGGGTGAATTCATCCTGCGCCATTTCCCGCAGGAGTTGGGCGAAGGTGGAGATGGAAGTAAGGGGGTTGCCGATTTCATGGGCCACGCCTGCGGCGAGCCTGCCGAGCGCGGCGAGTTTTTCGGAATGAAGCACCTGCTGCTCAAGTTTTTTTGCTGTGGCAGTACCCCGGTCGACTTTGTCTTCGAGCTCGACGGTGTATTTTTTGAGCGCTTCCTCAAGCTGCACGCGCTTTGTTACGTTCATACTGCTGATGAGGACGCCGGGAATCCTGCCGTCGATCAAGAGCGGGTTGACGTTCATCGTCAGATAAATGGGAGCTTCCTGAAGGCCTGTGATCCGGTAATCCTTGAGTTCGAAGCTTCGGCCGGAAAGCGTCTCGCGCAGAATAGTTTCCAGGGGAACTCCCTCGTAGGGCGGGAGCTGATCGGCAAAGAGCGAGAAAAAGGGTTTGCCGATGACCTCCGTTTTCGGACGTCCGCAGGTACGCGCTTGTGCGGTATTGACCGTCCTGACGTTCAGGTCCTTGTCAAGGACCATAATGTTTGTTTTGGTGTTTTCGACGATGTTCTCGAGGTAATCCTTTGCGATCTCGATCTCCTGTTCCAAGCGGCGGTGATTTTCGAGATGTTTCTCCTTTTCCTCGGCCTTGATCTTCTTTATATAGGCCACGATCGTCGCTCCGGAAGCAACAATGGTTGTGCCGAAGATGGAAAGGATCAGCAGCGTGTAAAAACGCCTGCTCTTTTGCATGAGCGCGATGACATCGGAGTAGGGCGCGGAAACGACCACGATCCAGGATTTCCGGGCAATCGGCAGTTTGTAGAAAGCCGCAAGCTTGTTCGCTCCGCCCGGCGCTTCGTAGTAGCCGAAGGTCTCTTCCCTGCCCTCGATCATTTTTTTCTCGGTGTCGAATGATTTATGGCAATTGAAGCAGGTCTTATCGGTATGGTAGAGATTTTTGCCCACCATCTGCGGTTGGGTGGGATGATAGAGCAGTGTGCC
>JAJXTW010000290.1 GCA_021783455.1 Nitrospirota bacterium
GAGGCAGTGCCCTCCTCTCACGGGGTTTCCCTGAGAGGGGGACTTTTGCGAATGCGCAAGTAGCGGCGCGACGCGGTTCGAATGGCGGGCTGACCCTCAGGAGCTTTTGGTCTTCAAGTAAGATTTAGAAATTAAGAAGGAAGAAAAAAGGATGTTTTACGCCTTCTTAATTTTTAATTGAAGTCTTCAGTCGTGCGTCACTACGGCCGCTGAAGTGCCGTAGTGCTCCACGAGTTCCAGATGCTCAATGCCGTTGTCGTCGAACTCCTTTGAATACTTCTCTTCGATGGGGTCCTCCAGCGCGTGCCGCTCTTCGTGGCTCAACTGGTTCAGCTGCTCGTAGCCCCCTGCCGTGCGGGCCGCGTCCCGCTCAATGAACCGGATGACGAGCTCGTCCCAAAAGGAGCGGTCAACGAACTCGTCGATGAGCTGCCAGGTGCCGGTCGTCTCTTCCAATGTTTTCGACGGGTGATATTTCCTGCTCCCGGGATCGTAATTGATCAGGCCCGCGTAGCCCATGTCCTTTGCCAGGGCGTAGAGCTTCTGCGTGATCCTGTCGTATCTATCTATACGCGGGTCCGGCACGGTCTTGTGGAATACCAGGACCCAGCTTGCAATATGGACCAGGTCCAGCAGCTCAAGATATTCTTCCTTAGAAATTTCCACTTTCATATCAGTTCACCCTGTTGTCCAGTTCAAATTTCTTTCAGCGCACGAGCTGCCCGCGTTTGCAGGCTGCGACCTTGCGCGAGACGCTGTGCCTTTCGACTTCAGCAAGTATGAATTATATCCGTTTGGACCTCTCCTGTAAAGCGTCATGGGCCTATCTCTTTTCTGGACTTTTATTCGTCGTTGGAGTAATCTTTTGAATCCCGGCCCCTGCCGAAGGGGGCTCCACTTATTAGAGCGTTTAGCGGTAATCGGGAGGAGCTTGTCTGATTTAATATCCATCCGGCAAAGGGACCTTATCATTCCGGAACGACCGTGACCGGGCGCAGGTTTAGATGAGATTGTAACGCGGGCAGAATATAAGCAAACTTGGGGGAATTGAACATGAATGACGGCATGAATACATCCTCGATCCAACGCAATACTTTGATTGCAGTAGCCCTGCTGACTCTTTGGAAAATGTATTTCGCCGCGACCCTGCAGCTGCATCCCGATGAGGCCTATTACTGGATGTGGTCGAGACATCTGGACTGGGGGTATTTCGATCATGCGCCGCTCATCGCATACCTGATACGGTTAACGACCCTTTTTTCCCAGCAGGAATTATGGGTGCGCTTCGGCGGCATCCTGGGGACCCTTTTGTGCAGCGGCCTGGCCTGGCGCCTCTCCTTGCAGCTCTACGACGACAAAAAAGTTGCTTTTGCGAGCGTCATCATTCTCAATGTCATGCCGCTGCAGCTGGCCGGATCCATCGTGATCACACCGGACACCCCTCTTTTCATATTTACCGGGTTGAGCATCTACTTGTTCTGGCAGATCGTGGAAACCCGGAGCAAGTACTACTGGTACCTCCTCGGCATCTCCTTCGGGCTGACGCTGCTTTCAAAATACACAGCCGTCCTTCTTCCGATCTCGTTTTTTCTTTTCATGATTTTCTCGGACGAACGGCGGTGGCTCAAGACAATTCACCCCTATGCGGCCTTCCTGTTGTCGCTCCTCTTCTTTCTTCCGGTCGTCTACTGGAACAGCGAACATCACTGGGCCTCCTTTTTGTATCAAACGCACCACGGCTTCGATTCGAGACATCATCCCTTCCACAACATCCTTGAATATGTGGGCGGGCAGATGGGTATTGCAAGCCCCCTTATCTGGGCGCCGGGCATATATGCTTCTGTTCTTTACCTGTTCAGGAAAGACAAAAAGGGCCTTTTCCTGAGCCTCACGTCTCTTCCGATCATTCTCTTTTTCGCTTTCTCGTCCATCCAGCGGACCGCTGAAGCCAACTGGTCGGGCAACGCCTATTTTTCCTTCAGCATACTCACGGCGTACTACCTGCAGAGCGGAGGCGCGGGCAAGAAGCGGCTTTTTACCATCGCCGTCATTTTCAGCCTTCTCCTCAACATGATCGTGCTGCTACATGCGCGGTTCAACATCATTCCCCTGGCGTCATTTTCGAAAAATGCGGCGCAAGCCGATGCAACCAATTGGTTCTATGGATGGAAAGAGCTGGCTGAGGAGATCGAGAAGGACCCGTCCGTAAAATTTGCCATGACGGAAACAAACCAGGTCGGCGCGGAGATCAGCTACTATACCAAAGAACGAATTTTCGTCTGCATAGACTATCTGCGCACTCCTCACAATCAGTACAATTACTGGCCGTTCCCCGATGCATTGAGGTCGCAAAACGGCGTCGATGTTTATAAGCTGGGAGCTGAAACACCCCCCTATGACAAGTATTTTGTGTCAACGGGTACTACCAGTACGTTTACCGCATGGAGGAACGGCGTCCCCATTCGCACGTTCAATATCGTCCACGGACAAGGATATAAGTACCCGGTGGCGCCGGATCGCTGATCACTAAGCCTGAAAAGAGTATTTGGGCACACCCTGCACTCGTTTATGGCCGCGTTTTCTCAAGGTTTCGCATCGTTCTCGCAAAAAAAACAGCTTGTGTAGGAGCGGCGACAAGTGTAAAATGCCTGCCGATCAATTTGCTATCGGGTTTGCCGGTTCCCTGGTGGGACGGCCAAAAAGCCGATATCTCCTATCAGCGGCGAACCCGCTTTGTTGGAAGGAAGATTCATGACCTCGGAAGAGTCCAATTGTCAGATACCACCGGATGATGCGAAAAATCCTACGCTCTGGGGCTGGCCCACGCTCCTGAGCTTGGTAATTACCGTCGCCGTATTTGTCCTGATGGCGTCCTATGTAGATGTCGCAAGCCTTTGGCGGCACGTGGCTGCCAGCGACATCCGGCTGCTTTTCCTTGCCGCGCTCTCGCACTATGCCACGTATCCCGTGCGCGGCGCCCGCTGGAGGAAAGCCCTGAAACAGGTTGATACGCCATGCCGCACCGGCCGTTTCGGGTTGCTCGTTTTTTTCTACAC
>JAJXTW010000056.1:0-10040 GCA_021783455.1 Nitrospirota bacterium
AATTCCCAGCAATTCTTTTTCATGATACCCAATATCTCCTTTCACCAACGCCTGTTATAGAATGCTTATTGCCTGGACAATCAGCTGATTAAATTCCTCCGTGTCATTGCATTATGTCCTGGCCTTTTCCAAGGTCCGCTCTATTCCAAGTCGCGTGTGAGAAAAACCGAGCGGAGACGACTCCTCTTCTTTTTTCACAAGGTTCATAAAATCGCAGCGCCAGCAGTCATTGAGCTTCTGCGCATACATCCCCTGAAATTTTCCACCACAAAGAGACCCTGCCACAACCCAGCAAGCTCATCCCGCTTTTTCCCCGTCGTGGGCGCCTTCCAGCTCCTCACGTACGGCAACAGGGCATATGCCGAGTTCTTTTGCTTTGTGACCGCCCGGCTCTCTGCCGCAGGTTTTGTATTCCCAGCAATTTTTCTTTCTCATTATTATTTCTTCTTTCTCCTTATTTTTTATTCAAACGAAACAGAAGCCGCGATTATTGTCCGTGGTTGATTGATAATTATAATTTTATATCTTATGGTTATTTTATATCTTATGGTTATTACGAAGATGCACTCTATTAAATTTAAGGGTAATTGTCAATACTTAATTGTAGTTATTTTTGGTGTATACCATAATAAATGTTACTTTTCGAAATAGTACATAACTATTTGTAATATAATTGAAAAATATAAATGCTCCAGGGAGTTACTGTTTGACTTATTTTTTTCAGAGGAGCTGGGAGCTCAGGGGAAAAGAAGTTTGACGGCTGTTGGAAAGGGTCTTATGCCGCTTCCGGCGCGACTGACGGCCGCTCGATTTCCCACGTTATCTCCTGTCGCATATCCACGTCGAAGTGTTTGATCTCGAGAAGTGGCTGCCTCGCGTTCAATCTTTGATCGGGAAGCTTGACTTGATCGTCTTCTTACCCGTCGAACAACCAGATCGGATAGTTCTTCCGTTGTCGCAAGCCGCCGGGTACAGACAGCGTGTGGACGAAAAGCTGCAAGGATCATCCTGGAGAAACTTATTCGACGTTGAGGTGGGCGTGCTGGAAGTTACCGGCAGTCTGCAGACGCGAATTGGACGGGTGTCGGCGCATATCCGCAACAGGGGCGTCTGACGCAGTTGCGGCGATTCGTGAAGTAAAGGGCACGGCATTGCCTTTTTATGTATTCTTCTCCCTGCTGTTATGCTTGCGATTGTTCTAAGTACCAAAAACATCATACGAAAATTCTCATTCCAAAAATCAGCATACCCCAACAATACCCCGTTTGGGGTATTTACTTCTCCCCACAAGTTATTTATAATTTCATTTCGCAAGCTCTGTAAAACCACTCACGGCTTTCCGAAGGGAGGCATTTCCCAGAATAAGCATTCGGATAACTTTTTACTCAAGGAGGCAGAAACAATGGAAGCAATTACGGTAAAAGGAAAGACTCTGGAATTGGATGGGGACGGTTTCCTGGTTAATCCTGACGAATGGAACCCCGATGTGGCCAACTATATCGCCGCAATCGAAGGGATACAGATGACCGAGCATCACTGGGAAGTCGTGAATTTTCTTCGCGACTATTACAAGCAGTACCAGATCGCCCCGATGATCAAGATTCTCGTCAATGAAATCGGTAATAAGATCGGTTCTGAAAAGGGCAACACCAAGTACCTCTACAAGCTCTATCCGTGCGGCCCGGCCAAACAGGCTTGTAAGATCGCCGGCCTTCCCAAATCGACCGGCTGCGTATAAAAACGATTATAGCGACCTGTCAATAGTGACGGAACTGTCAAATATGATGGCTGCTTCTGACGGTTTCCTTTCAATCCTCTACTTACCTATATTTAAATCTCCAGTTTGTCCCAAACAATCAATGCATTGCTTTCGCAGTATCCATAGCGCTCCCTTGGCACAATAATTGTACTATAGGTGATAGAAAGCTGTAAACAAACTCGGTATAAAGCAGAAATAGTTTATAACAGCGCACATGAGCTAAAGGTAGTAATGCGAAAAGGGCGGTAATTTATGATCTATTTATTGATAGTCATTATTCTCATTATAGTTATAATTAAGATAATATAACGCACGTGAGAATCTCAAGAAACAAGATTTTTCTCCACTGCACGCCATGCAAGGAAGTTCTCTAAGGATGACGACGTGTGCCGTTGGTCCGCATTCGCTGTCAACCCTTCGGAATAAAAGTCAACGCCTTTTGGATCAGAGAACGGCGTCTCGTCTTGGTGCGTTTAAATTCCATAAAGAGAACGCGGTACTATATGCAGCTCGAAATTCGGGATCTTACAAAGCTTTATGATCACAAAAGAGGTCTTCTGCCGACCAGCTTTGATGTAATAAAAGGCGAATTGATCGCTGTTGTCGGCCATAACGGCGCAGGTAAATCCACCCTTCTGAAAATGCTTGCAAACTGGATCCTTCCGGACAGTGGTCAAGTCCTGATCGACGGGATCGATCTGAGGAACAGGACGGCTGTTGTTAGGAAAGTGGGCTTTATTCCGGAAGTGCCCAATCTTTTCGACTTCTTTTCCGTTGAATACAATCTCAAACTTTTTGCCGTGCTCTTTCAAACACCCTTGCTGCGGGTGGATGAGGTCTTGAGAGAGTTCAACATGATTCCTTTTCGCAAAAACAAAGTACAGGTGTTGTCAAAAGGCTTAAAGCAAAGGGTGAACATCGGGCGCGCCCTGTTGGCGGATCCTCCGGTGCTCCTTTTTGACGAGCCGACATCGGGCCTGGACTTCGAAATGACAAAAGAGATCTACCGGCTGTTGATCAGCATGCATGACGCCGGCAAAACGATCCTTTTTACTTCCCATCGGCCTGAGGAAATCAAAAGTCTCGCAACGCGCATCATGGTGCTGCACGAAGGCCGTCTGGTCTTCGACGGGCCTCCGCAGAAATATTTTCAATCCGAAGTTCATGAAAATCTATACGCATGATGAAAAATATATTTATACTCGCATTCAATGACCTGGCTGTCGCAATAAAGAATAAAACAATTTATCTCATTCTTTTTATTCCTTTATTTGTTTTTATTTCCCTAGGATTGCTAGACCGGACCGACGGGGACGTAAACAAAATCAAAATCGGTCTCATTCAGGGATACGCTTATGCGCCCGAGATCACGCGGAGCGTGAAGGCAGCTGAAAAACTCATTGAAGTTACCTGGGTTAAAAATGAAGAGGAAGGCGCGCGTCTTTTGAAAAAACATAAAATAGACGGGGTGCTGGTAAAAAACGAAAAAACACCCGGCAGCCTTGCACTCCTGGTTTTAAAAAAAGAATCTTTCCATGCCTTTGCCATCGTGCAAAGTTTTTCAGCATTGCAGAAAGCGGCGGAAGGAAACAGCCCGAGCTGGATCGCCGACATTAAATCTCTTCACGAAGGCGGCGTTCAAAGACAGACTTTGCCGACCTGGATCCTGATGCTTGTCCTGCTCGTCGGTTTCATTATTCTTCCGGCTCAGGTCGCCGAGGAAAAAGAAAAAAAACTGCTGCTGGCCTTTCTCCAGACGCCCATACGCGAGGTGCAATGGCTAATCGCCAAATTGATCATGGGAATGGTCCTGATCATCATTGCGGTCGCATTTCTCCACCTGTTGGGCCAATTCGGCCCAATAAATCTCTTCGGCTATATCGCATTCATCGCCGCAGGCAGCTATTGTTTCAGCGCCTTCGGGATCTTCCTGGGTTTTCTTTGCCGCAATCAGGCAAGCGCCAGAACACTGGGCGTTGTCTTTTATTTGCCGCACCTGCTGCCTTCCGCACTGTCCGATGTTTCACAAAAATTGACCGTTGTTGCGCCTTTCCTGCCGTCCTACCAATTGTATCGGCCGCTTCAATCCATGCTGCTGGAAGACGGCAGGATAGCGGACATGTCTTTTGAGTGGATCTATTTAGTCCTCGTGGGATCGCTTCTGTTTTACCTTTCCTATGTGTTGATGAAAAAACGCTGGTTGATGTGATCTCCGGCTGCTATTCCTTTTAAAATAGAGAAGCATTTCTGCTTCCGGCATGGGCCTGATGATCCTGACTGGATGATTTGCTCCTGCAATGGTTTTATCTTTAGTGAAAGTGGCGAATTGGTTTTAATAATGGATGACCCTAAGGTGTTTCGTTTTCGATGGTAACATCTACTGCCCCCGTAGCAGGTGTTACGACGCTCCATCGCAATGCCCATCGCGAGACGGGCGTCTGTACAGGTTCGGAGGAGCCCGGCAGGCGGTATTCGGCCAAGGCGACAAGGTCGGATCTCCAGTTCAGTGCCGCCCGATACCCAAACATGTGTACCTTGCTGGCCGTCCCGGGGTGCGCAGGGAGCAGGAGGTCATGGACGTCCCAGCTGACCGTCCCTCCGGGAGGGATTGAAGCAGTAACCGAAGGAGAAAAGGAACTGGTGACATCCTGGACTGCGCCGCTTTCCTGGCCGAGTGTGGCGTGAGGTACAACGTTAATGAGCTCCGCATTGCAAACATTGCGAATCGTCAGAATCGCCCTCGTAAAGGGAACCTCTCGTCCGTCGCTCGCCCGTATATGGGAAGCTGCGGGCTCAAGTGAGATCGCGAGGCAGCAGTCCCTGCCCTCGGCAGCGGCGTTTCGGTCTGTTGTGTCCGGCATAGGGCAACTCCTTCCTCTTTAATATCTGCTTGCCTTTTTTTATTATATCATGCAGTCATGAAGAGTATTGTGAAAAAAAGTTTCAGCCTGTTATTTAATCCTCGGGTAACAGGAAGACTGTTGAGGTGAGGGCAGCGCTTGCCATTTATTGGAGGCATTGAAACAACCCGGTGCACCAGAGGCAGGAGCCGCAGGGGACCCGTTCGATATAACAATCCTGCTCAAATTCCGCATCTCCAACATAGTCGCAGAGCGCGAAGCCGCATGTTCGGGCATAAGCGATATTGCTCTTGCGATGAATGCTTCTAAGTGCGGATGGAGCAGGGGCTCGCCGATGCCGTTCAGCACGAGGGAGTCAAAATTCGGAAAGGCGGGGCTCAGTCGTTCGAACGTCTCCGCCGGCATGGCGCCCTCGGGGATCCCGCCAAGACCGTTCTGCTTCACGCACATGCCGCACCGGAGATTGCACCGGGTCGTCACCTCGACAAAGAGCTTGGCGGGATGGTCTCTGAATGTCATTCTTCTATTCTACACCGCCGGCCGCGCGTCGGTATGATGCCGGTCATACGCCTGCTGTTCGGAAATGCATTCCGGCTGTATTGGGAAGTTTGGTATACTGGTAACATGAACATCAAGATAAAGCTTTTCGCATCGCTGCGTCAATTAGGCCCTGATGAACAGGTTGCCGAATTCCCCGACGGCGCGACCATTGATGACGTCGTACACGCCGTGAAGATCCCCGGAACGATCAGGCTTCTTATGATCGTCAACGGGGAGCATCGTCCCGCGGATCATGTTCTGAAGGACGGAGACGAACTCGCCCTCTTTCCTCCCATTGCCGGAGGCCGGCTTCCGTAGTCATGCGGCCGCTGGTCCGGAAGATACTGAAAGAAAGACCTGGTCTGCTTTGCCCAACCCCGCATTCCCATCCAGCATCCCGACATCGATGGACCTGCTGTTCAGCGTGACGCTGCATCCCTGCTGAAACTCCCGGGCACGCCCGGCCAGGAAGCCGAGAAGATCAGCGGACCTGAGGAGAACGCCTTTTCGCAGCAGATCAGGTCCCAGCTCCGCCATCAGGAGATTGAATATCTTTATGCGCACCCATCCCTCGCCGGGCATGCATGCTGTCCCTGGCTCGTGATAGGTGATCGCGCTGCGGAACGAGGAATAGGCCCCGCCCCGCCTGAGCGTTGCGCCCACCAGTCCGGGCATGGCAGCCGAGAGCGCCAGCGCCGAACCGTTGTGCAGTACGGCCGTGCCGATGTCATCGACCGGCTTTCCGTCAAGCACGATGGACTGGATCTTCTCGATCGTCCCCGGGGAAGCCTTGAGCTCTTGCCGCAGGAACGCTTCAACGCTGCAGCCGACGCGGGACCGGAGCATCACCCCCTGCTGGAGCAGCAGAAAAAAACTCGAGACCAACGGCCGAGCTACGACGAATGCAAGATGGGGATAGGGTCCGGTTTCAGCTGAATGCTTGTCGATCATGTTCATATCGCCTCTTTGCACATCTCGAAGCATGGATTGCCGTTAGTTACTGAAAAAAACATTCTTCACAAAATGCCGAGAATATTTACCGCGAGGGCGCGAAGAGCGCGAGGGAAAGGCAAAATATTTCCCCTGGTTAATGATGCGCCTCTCGCAGCCCGGCAGAGCAATAAAAAAGGAGAGACCCGCGTCTCTCCTTTTGCGGTGCCTATAGTTCCAACTACCAGTTGAAGACCTTGTCCAGCTCCTCGTCCTTGACCGCGAAGGTGACATTGTGCGGCGCGAACTTCTCGGTCTTGAAGTAGCTCGGCAGCCGGTCATGCTGTGGCGTGAAGCCTGCACGGGTATTGAAGTCCCGCTCCATTTTGAGGATCTTCTTGCCCAACTCCGTCACACTGTCACCCGTCAGGTTCAGGCCGTAGAAGGAATTCAGCATATCGAGCAACGCCTGGAAGGTATCGGGCTGATCGAGCACAGCAAAAGCGATGAAGAGGCACATGCCCGTGGAATCGATAGCCGCGGTCGCGATCTGGAGGTTCCGGGAGAGTTCGACCTGTCCTTCAGGCTTGAGCGCGTTCACATCGCCGCCCACCTTCAGCACGTTCGCGGTAACTGCGTAGCCCGCGGTGTGGTCCGCGCCCATGGGGCTCGTCGCGTAGGTAACGCCGATGCCCTGGACCGCGCGGGGATCATAGGCAGGCATCGCCTGGTTCTTCACCACCGGCACCCGCTCGACGCCGAAGGCCTTGCCGGTCATGCCGGCGCCGTTGCCGAGGATCCTGCCGCGGTCCGTGCCCTTGCCGACCTCGTGTATCATCTTGATCGCCGCGTCGGCGTCGCCGAACGGGGCGAGTCCCGCTTCCATGGCGACGGCGATCGTCGCGCCCATCTCGATCGTGTCGATGCCGTAGTTGTCATCCAGGAAGTCCATCATGGCGATCTTGTCCAGGTCGCTGATGCCGCAGTTGCCGCCGTGGGCCCAGACAGTCTCGTACTCGGGCTGTTTGGTGAGGTAGTGGCCGTCCTTGTCGTTGTAGGTGCCGGAGCACTGGATCACGCAGCCGCGGTGGCAGCCGTGGGTCGGATTTGCCCCGCGCTTCGTCTCAGTGTCCGCCTGGGTCTCGCCGCTGATCTTGGCCGCGCCGTCGAAGCGGCCCTGCCTGAAGTTATAGGTGGGATAGCCCCCCACCTCGTTCAGGATATTCGTCAGGATGTTCGTGCCGTAAGCGGGAAGGCCCTGGCCCGTGACCGGGTGCTTCTTGAGGCCGTCGACGAACCGCTTGTTCGCGTCCTGGAACTTGTCCGGGTCCTTGGGGGCACGGACCGGCATGCCGGTGGCATCGAGCACGATGACCTTGATGTTTTTGGAGCCCATGACCGCTCCCACGCCGCCACGGCCCGCATGACGCGTCGGCCGCAATTCCATGTCGGTGAAGGCTATGGTCGCGGCGCCCATCTTCATCTCTCCGGCGGGTCCGATCGAGATGCAGCAGATCTTGTCGCCATACTCCTTCTTCATCTTCTCGACCACGTCGTAGTTGGGAAGCATCTTGAGGCTGTTGTCCTTGGTGATCTTGACCCCGTCCTTGTTGATGAATATCTTGTAAAGGTCGTCGCCCTTCGGCCTGCCTTCGAGCACGATGGCGCCGTAGCCGAGCTTCGCAAGGACCTGGGAAGGCTGCCCTCCGGAGTTCGATTCCTTGATGCCGCCGGTGAGGGGGCTCTTGCAGCCCACGGAGATCCGGCCCGTCTGTGCGCCGGCGGTCCCGCTCAGGAGCCCCGGGGCGATCACCAGCTTGTTCTCGCCGCCCAAAGGATGGCAGAGCGGCGGGACCTCCTTTAAAACGATCGCCGATGTCAATGCCCTGCCGCCCAGACCGGCGTATTCACCAACCGGCACAGCTGTCGCCTTGGGGCCGCCTTCGGCTCCAACATCTATTCTCAAAATCTTATCCATAGCGTCCTCCCGTTTTTCAAAACGTCTTTCCAGCAAGTTTCTTTATTGTGTATCAGTTCCTGAATAACATTCGAGCCATGCATGACTTTGCGTCACCTTTTTAGCCTTAGTTACTAAGACTTTGGTCGCATTCATGTGCAAGAGAGAACATTTAGATAATTCTGAGAATGTACCAGATTTGTTGAATGTGGAGCATAACGAATGAATCAATATGCTGTAACAATATCGTGTAATGTTATCTCTACAAGATACTATTCGTCAAGGTGCTTTTGAAAAAAAACTGCGAGATCGATCTCAATTTACCGACTATGAAGCATCTACGATACATTAGTAGCATTTATGCAAAATTACTGTTAAAATTGCATATAGAAAAAGCATTCCTTTCGCTTTATCTGCAAAGGTGGATTCTGGTATGCACGCAGGGCAGGGTAAGATGTGCGGGAAAAGGGGACCATATGACCGAAAAGAAAAGGCGCGCAAAGGCGGGATCTCTTCAAAAAAAGACCGCTGCCCGCCATAAATCCGTCAGCGTCAAAAAGCCCGGTAAAGCTTTGCAAGCTGTTCCCGAGCAGAACCGATTGCGGAAGATCGACGACAAGAGCTTCACCATCGTCGGTATCGGCGCTTCAGCCGGCGGTTTGGAGGCCTTTGAACAGTTCTTTACGCACATGCCTTCCGACAGCGGCATGGCCTTCATTTTAGTTTCTCATCTTGACCCCACACACAAAAGCATCCTCGGCGATCTCTTGCGGCGCTACACAAATATGGATATCTTTCAGGCTGAAGACGGGATGCTGGTTAAACCCAACTGCCTGTACCTTATCCCGCCGAACAGGGACATGTCCATCCTGCACGGTTCCCTCCAGTTGTTCGAGCCTGCCATGAGCCAGGGGATACGGCATCCCATTGATTTTTTCTTCCGGTCTCTGGCGGAAGACCAGGGTGAGAAAGCCATCGGCGTCGTCCTCTCCGGCACCGGGACAGAAGGAGCGCTCGGTTTAAAGGCCATTAAAGGGGAAGGCGGCCTGGTGCTTGCCCAGGAGGCAGCGTCCGCCAAGTATGACGGCATGCCGGCAAGCGCCATCGCCACGGGAATCATTGATTACGTGCTGCCTCCGGATAAAATGCCGGAACAGATTCTGAACTATATCCAACGACCCTATTCCAGGCCCCTTCTCCCGGTTGAAACACCGACGGGGAAGTCCCAGGACCTCCTGCAGAAGATCTTTGTGCTGATCAGGGCCCAGACCGGACACGACTTTTCCCTGTACAAGCAGAATACCATATTGCGCAGGATAGAGAAGCGGATGGCTATTCACCAGATCGAGCGGCTGACGGACTACGTAACGTACCTCCGCGGCAATCCCCCGGAAACCGAAGCGCTCTTCAAGGAACTGCTGATCAGAGTCACGAATTTTTTCCGCGACCCCGAAGCGTTCGAGCTAGTGAAAACGAAGATCCTGCCCCTGTTGTTCAAGAACAGGCCCGTTGATACGCCCTTGCGAATATGGGTCCCCGGATGTTCCACGGGTGAAGAGGCATTCTCCCTGGCGATCATTGTCCGCGAATACCTGCATGAGCTGAAAAAAAACCACAAGATCCAGATCTTTGCGACCGATATAGACAACAGCGCCGTCGAAATTGCGCGAGCCGGCGTCTATTCCGAAAGCATAGCCGTTGACGTGTCTCCGGAGCGGCTGGGTGCATTCTTCGTTAAAAAGGGCTCGACGTTCAAAGTCAAGGAAGAGATCCGGGAGATGGTTGTTTTTGCCGCCCAGAACCTCGTGAAAGACCCGCCTTTCTCACGGCTCGACATGATAAGCTGCAGAAATCTCCTGATCTATCTGAATGCGGAACTTCAGAAGAAAGTCCTGCCCCTGTTCGGTTATTCTCTGAAGCCCGACGGCATACTGTTCCTCGGGTCTTCCGAAACCATCGGCGACCATGCGGACCTGTTTTCCGTTCTCGATAA
>JAJXTW010000056.1:10050-13659 GCA_021783455.1 Nitrospirota bacterium
AAAAATGGAAGATCTATAAAGTCAAGCGTTCCATTGGCGCGCCGCTGTCCTTTGGCGCGCAGGCCGCGGTTTCGCGCGACACCGGCGCGAAGCTGAAACAGGCCCCTGAAATCAAAAAGTCCGGGGCCCCGGGCATCGGCATGTTGACCGAACAGCTGCTGCTGGAAAGCTACGCGCCGCCGTGCGTGATCGTTGATGAAAAAGGAGATATCTTTTACATCCACGGCAAGACCGGGGCCTTTCTCGAACCCGCCTCGGGAAAAGCGCGTCTCAATGTCCTTGAGATGGCGCGCGATGGATTGCGGCTTGAAATGCGGACCGCCCTCCGCACGGCAGTCAGCCGGGGAAAGGACGTACTGGTCAGCGGCCTTCACGTAAAAACCCACGGGGGCTTCCTGACGGTCAACCTGGAGGTACGGTCCATAAAAAAGCCGGAGCATTTGCGGGGACTGGTCATGGTCGTGTTTCACGAGGTTGCGCAGGTCAAACAGGAAAAGCCTGCCCGGGGGAAAGCGCTTCCCCCGGAAAGCTCGCGCCGCCACATTGCGGAGCTTGAGGAGGAGCTCAAGTCCACGAAAGAACACCTCCAGTCGGCGATAGAGCAGCTCGAAACCTCAAACGAGGAGCTGAAGTCGACCAATGAAGAGCTGCAGTCGTCAAACGAGGAACTGCAGAGCACCAACGAGGAGATCGAGACCTCGAAAGAAGAACTCCAGTCGGTCAACGAAGAGCTCATGACGGTCAATGCCGAACTGCAGAACAAGATAGACGAACTGATGCAGGCAAGCAGCGATATGAGCAACCTGCTGACAGGCACCCAGATCGCCACCCTGTTCTTAAGCAACGACCTGATTATCAGGCGGTTTACGCCCACGGCGACCGATATCATCAATCTGATCCAGACTGATACGGGGCGCCCGCTCAGCGACATCGCCTTGAAACTGGAATATCAGGAACTGGCGCAGGACGCACGAGACGTTCTCAGGACCCTGGCATTAAAAGAGAAGGAAGTGCGCGGCAATAACGGGCGCTGGTATCTGATGCGGATCATGCCGTACCGTACCCTTGCAAACGTCATTGACGGCGTGGTCATCACGTGCATCGATATAACAGAGCAGAAAAAGACGCAGGAAGCTCTCAGAGATGCCCTCGATTTTTCCGAGGGCATCGTGGAGACCGTTCGGGAACCGCTCGTGGTCCTCGATGCCGACCTTCGGGTGATGCGCACAAACGAAGCCTTTTATAAGACCTTCAAGGTCCCTCCCGTAGATACCGAAAAGAAACTCATCTATGAGCTCGGCAGTCGTCAGTGGGACATTCCGGCGCTCAGGGAACTGCTCGAAAAGGTACTTCCTGAAAACACGCAGGTCCGTGATTTCGTGGTCGACCATGAATTCCCAGGTATCGGGCCGAAAAAGATGCTGCTGAACGCGCGCAAAGTGGTCAACCAGGACGTCCAAAAACCCACGATTCTCCTGGCCATCGAGGACGTAACCGACAGGCAACATCATGAAGAATAAAAACAGGCGAAAAGACCTTTCCTCGCTCCGCAAACAAGCGGAGAAGAAACTGAAGGAGCACATGGCGAGGCTGATCTTCGCGGCCGGATGCGGAAAGACGGTATCCGCCGTTCAAAATAAAAAGTATCTACTCAGGGGTTTTTCACCAGGCCTGGGCAGTACAGTAGAGATGCGTCAGAATTTTTAACTTTAAGCCATCCTAAACCAGGGGGATCAGACATGGCACAGAAAAAGACGGGCATGGTTTTATCGGGTCCCGGGCTGAAGAAGGCCGCCACCGGCATCCAGGGGCTCGATGAGATCACCGGTGGAGGACTTCCGCGGGAAAGACCCACGCTCATCTGCGGCAGCGCGGGCAGCGGCAAGACGCTTCTCGCGATGGAGTTTCTCGTTCGGGGGACTCGGCAGTACAACGAACCGGGGGTCTTCGTCGCATTCGAGGAGAACGCCGAGGAGCTTTCGAAGAACGTCGCTTCCCTCGGCTTCGACCTGAACGATCTCGCGAGAAAGAAAAAACTGATCATCGATTACGTCTACATCGAGCGGAGCGAGATCGAGGAAACGGGCGAGTACGACCTCGAAGGCCTCTTCATCCGCCTGGACCATGCCATACGGTCGATCGGCGCAAAGCGGGTCGTGCTCGACACGATCGAGGCCTTGTTTTCAGGCCTTCCGAACCAGAACATCCTCCGGGCGGAACTGCGGCGGCTGTTCCGCTGGCTCAAGGACAAAGGCGTGACCGCGATGATCACTGCGGAGAGCGGCAACGGAACGCTGACGCGCCACGGGCTTGAGGAGTATGTGGCCGACTGCGTCATCATGCTCGACCACCGGATCACGGACCAGATATCTACCCGCCGCATGCGGGTCCTGAAGTACCGCGGTTCGGTGCACGGCACGAACGAATACCCCTTCCTCATTGATGAGAGCGGCATCTCGGTCATGCCGATCACGTCCGTGAGTCTCGATCACCCGGCGTCAACCGAGATGATATCGACCGGCGTACCCCGCCTCGACGTCATGCTGGGCGGCAAAGGTTTCTACCGCGGAAGCAGCATGCTCATCTCGGGCACAGCCGGCACGGGAAAGACAAGCATCGCCATGCACCTTGCGGACGCAACCTGCAGGCGGGGTGAAAAGTGCCTCTATCTCGCTTCTGAAGAATCGAAAAACCAGGTCATCAGGAACGGCCGGTCCATCGGCATCGACCTCGAAAAATGGGCAAAGAAGGGCCTCCTCCGTTTTCACAGCTCAAGACCGACCTTCTACGGCCTCGAAATGCATCTCGTGTCGATCCATAAGATCGTCAACGAAATGTCGCCCACGGTCGTCGTCTTCGACCCCATTTCAAACCTCACCGCCGTGGGGTCCGGCGCAGAAGTCCAGAACATGCTCATGCGGCTCCTCGACTTCCTCAAATCCCGGGGCATCACCAGCCTCTGCACGAGCCTTACTTCCGGCAGCGGTCCGATCGAGCTGACCGAAGTCGGGATCTCGTCCATCATGGACACCTGGATACTCCTCCGTGATAACGAATACGGCGGCGAGCGCACCCGGGTGATGTATATCCTCAAGTCAAGGGGCATGGCGCATTCCAACCAGGTCCGGGAATTCGTCATTACGAGCAAGGGCATTGATCTGGTCGATGTGTATGTCGGCGCGGGCACAGTGTACACGGGCGCTGCCCGCGTGGTGCAGGAACTGAAGGAGAACGCCGAAGCAGTCGCACGCAGCCAGGACACAGGACGATTGCGGAAAGAACTCGACCGGAACCGCCTGATCATGGATGCGAAGATCACGGAGCTCCGGGCTGAGTTCGATTCCAAGGAAGAGGAGCTCAAGAACGCGATCCGGCAGCAGGAAGCAAAGGAGAAGGTACTCGCTGCAGACCGCGGGATCATCGCAAAAACTCGGAAAGCGGACGTTAGGAAATAAATTCGGAGCGTGGAGTGCGGAGTTAGTAAGTTACGAATTAAAATCTACCCAAAATGGCAAGAATATTTCTCGCAAAGTGCGCAAAGGTCGCAAAGAAAGTCCAAAACGTTAGCCTTTATTTTAAGACAAAAGCCTCGCTTGCTTTTCTTGGCGT
>JAJXTW010000057.1 GCA_021783455.1 Nitrospirota bacterium
ACGAACGTGGTCAAGTGCTGTCCGAAGGCCGAGGAACAGGCGAAGGCAAAAGGAGAACATATGAAGCTCGAAGGCAAGGCCAAAATGCTCAGGATCATCATCAGCGAAGACGACACGTGGGAAGGCGAACCGCTGTACGAGGCGATCGTGAAGCGCCTCATCATGCATGATATCGCCGGGGCAACCGTCTACAAGGCCATAGCAGGCTACGGGCCGCACAGGCGGTACCACAAAAAGAAAACGCTGACCGTGCACGGCGAACTTCCGATCCTCATCACCGTCATGGACAGCGAGGACAAGATCGACAAAGTTATCCCGATTCTCGATGATCTGGTTGGCGAAGGCATTGTCGTGCTCTCGGACGTGAACGTGATCAAGTACACGCACCGTGACGCGGGATCAGGAGGAATTGAAGCGACGATCTGAACCCGCAGCGGAAAAGGCAGAACCAGTAACTGGCGATGGAGTTCGCCGTTAATTGCTTCATGTGAAGCTAATGACTCCTACTCTCGAAACTTGAGGGGAGGAGCTTTTTCTCAGGACAGGAGACGACAGCGTGAATCCGACGGTATCTTCAACTTCCTTCTATGCCCAACTGAAAAGCGACCTCTTGGACTGCACCGACGAGATGCTTTCCATAGAGAACATCCGGGGCTGTGCCTGTGAGGAATTGCAGGAGAAGATTCGGACAAACACCTTCAACCTCGTGGTGGTGGGCCAGTTCAAGCGGGGGAAAACAAGCCTCATCAACGCGCTTCTGGGCGCGGAGATCCTTCCGGTTGCCGTGGTGCCGCTTACCTCCATCGTCACGATCATGACCTGGGGGGAGGCGCTCAGGATCAAGGTCTGCTTCAATGACGAACGGGTTTCGGAAATCAAACCCGAAAGTCTTTCGGATTATGTCACGGAAAAAGGCAACCCGAAGAACGTGAAGGACGTGCGCGAAGTGGTCCTGACGTATCCCTCGCCCTATCTCAAGGACGGCGTGCGCCTGATCGACACGCCGGGTGTGGGCTCGATCTATGAGCATAACACGGATGTAGCCTATCAATATCTTCCCAAGTCCGACGCGGCCCTTTTTCTCCTGTCCGTGGACCAGCCCATGAGCAAGGCGGAGCTCCACTTCCTGAACGATGTGAAGGAGTATTCGAACAAGATATTCTTTGTCTTGAACAAGGCCGACTATCTGCGGGAGAACGACCTCAGGGAAGCGATCGATTTCACGAGGAACGCGCTTTGCGAAGCCATGGGATCGGTAGTCAGGCTGTTCCCGGTCTCGGCCCGGCTCGCACTCGAAGGCACAACCTCGAAGTCCGGGGAGTTTATTGAGAAAAGCATGCTTCCCCTCTTTTCCAAAGAACTGAACAGGTTTTTGATGGAGGAGAAGGGAAACGTACTTCTTCTGTCCGTGACGAACAACCTGCTGCGGAGCATTTCTCAGGCAAAGCTCGAACTGGAGCTTGAACTGAAGTCGCTCACAACTCCGCTTGAAGAACTGAAAGATAAGATACGCGCCTTTGAGAACAAGAAAGGCGAAGTAGCGCAGGTGAAGCGGGACTTTGAAATCCTCCTGGAGGGCGAAGTTTCACGACTGGCAAAGGGCGGACTGGAAGACGATCTGCAGCGCTTCGTAAGAGACCTGATGCCTCAGGAGCAGGCGCATCTCACGGAGCAATTCGAACTGAATAAGGGCCTTCCGTTGAAGGGCCTTCGCAGAGCTCTTGAAGAAGCAATCATCGGTCATGTAAAGCAGGCGTTCATCACCTGGCGCGCCTTGGAAGATGAGCGGCTTGCAAAGGCCTTTGAAACCATCTGCAAACGGTTCATCAGCAAGATCAACGAAACAGTGGATGAGCTGCTGCGCTATTCCTCCGAGCTGTTCTCCGTGGCCTTCGATACCGTCAAGGCGGAAGCACTCTGGAGCGTCAAGTCCGGATTCTATTTCCGGTTCAAGGAACAGCCCGTGGGCACGCTGGTCATTGCTTCAACCCTGACCCTTGCTTTGCCCAAATTCATCGGCGATAAGATCATCCTGAAAAAAATGCAGGAATACCTCCAGCGGGTCGTGACCATGCAGGCAGCCAGGGCAGGGACCGATTTTGAAGAACGCCTGGACAAGAGCAAGCTCGACTTCCGCTGGGAGATGTTCCAGAAGATCGATGCGACTATCGAGGGGATCGCGAGCGCGATAGAAAAAGGCATGACGCAACGGTCGAAGGGATCGCGGGAGGTCGAAGAACGAAAGAGGCTGTTGGCCGGGACAACGGGGAAGCTGGATGAAATCAAAAGCAGGCTTGCGCGGATCAAGGCGGAAGCCGAAGGCGCGAGCAAAGGATGAAGCCCCTGCAGCGGACGGGCTCATTTTATCTATGATAGACTGACAGGGCGCAGGGCACTCATAAGAGACACATCACGAGGAGGATTGCATGCCAAAGATAAAGACGATAACAGCACGGGAAATTCTGGATTCACGGGGCAATCCCACGGTCGAGGTTGAGGTTATCCTGGACAACAACATCATGGGCAGGGCAGCGGTTCCTTCAGGCGCATCAACCGGGAGCAAGGAGGCAGTGGAACTCCGGGACGGAGACAAAAAGCGCTACCAGGGCAAGGGCGTTCTCAAGGCAGTGGAGAACGTCAACAAGGTTATTGCTCCCGAGCTTGTCGGGAAAAACCCCGAGGACCAGAGCTTGATGGACTCGCTCATGATCAAGCTCGACGGCACGGAGAACAAAGGAAAGCTGGGTGCGAATGCCATCCTTGGAGTCTCGATCGCCGTCGCAAAAGCGGCGGCGCAGAACAGGGGTTTGTCGATCTTCCGGTATCTCGGCGGCGAAGCAGCGCACCGGCTCCCGATCCCGTTCTTCAACATCCTGAACGGCGGCAAACACGCGGACAACAACGTGGATATTCAGGAGTTCATGATTTCGCCGATCGGCGCGCCGTCCTTCCGGGAAGCGCTCAGGATGGCCGCAGAAATATACCATATCCTGAAATCGGTTTTGAAGTCAAAAGGCCTGAACACCGCCGTCGGCGACGAAGGCGGCTTTGCGCCGAATCTATCCTCCAATGAAGAAGCGATCCAGATCATCATCGCGGCGATAGAAAAAGCGGGATACAAGCCGGGGAGCGATATTTCCATAGTCCTGGACCCCGCAGCGAGCGAGTTTTATCAGGACGGCAAGTATGTCCTGAAGGCGGACAACAGTAAGTTGTCCTCGAAAGAAATGGTCGGCTACTATGCGAACCTGATCTCAAAATACCCGATTATTTCCATCGAAGACGGACTTGCCGAGGATGACTGGGATGGCTGGAAGATCATGACGGAAGAACTGGGCAAGAAGATCCAGCTCACCGGCGATGATATCTTCGTCACGAACACGAAGATACTGGCCGAGGGCATCAAAAAAGGCATCGCCAATTCCGTGCTGATCAAACTCAATCAGATCGGCACGCTCTCCGAGACACTGAAAACCATGGAAATGGCAAAAACGGCCGGCTACACCTGCATGTTCTCGCACCGGTCGGGAGAAACAGAAGATTCGTTCCTTGCAGACATCGCGGTTGCCACGAACGCGGGCCAACTCAAGACAGGCGCACCCGCCAGGTCCGAACGGCTTGCAAAGTACAATCAGCTGCTGCGCATAGAAGAGGAGCTTGGTGCGAAAGCGACCTTTAGAGGGGACTTGCACTGGTAATCAGGAAAGGATAAGCATGCTTGAGATCGACATTCCCGGCTTCGGTCCTGTGAGGCTGGAGCACCTTGTTTCAGATTTTACCGGCACATTGTCCGTAAATGGGCAACTGATACTGAAGGTGGACGTGAGGCTGAATAAGCTGGCGAAGTTCATGAAAATTCACATTCTCACTGCCGATACCTTCGGCAAGGCGGAGGTTGAGCTGAAAGGCATTAACTGCGAGATACATATTCTCGCCGGGGAAAACCACGACGTACAAAAAGAAGAGTATGTAAATAAACTCGGAGCGGAGCGCATTGTCTCCTTCGGGAACGGAAACAACGACCGCAGGATGCTCAAGGCAGCACGGATCGGTATTGCGGTGTCAGAGGGAGAAGGGTGCGCCGTTGACGCGATCATGGCGGCGAATATCCATGTGCGCAGCGCGGTGGAGGGGCTTGATCTGCTGCTGAATCTGAAACGACTCAAGGCAACATTGCGGTTTTGATCCCGCGACTATGAAGCCCTGTCGTAATCCGCGGGAGGTCGGTTATTTGAGGAAACCTTAGAGGATTGAGGAGCCTCCTCCGGACAACAAACCCAATCACATGGTACACACGATGTTCGCCAACTCCTGGGAAAAGGTCTCGTAATTCACGGAGTAATCGATGGGACACTCGATAAGGACTACGGTGTTGAGAGAAAACGCCTTGCGCAGCATTTCCGATAAATTGTCGCCCTTGCTTACCCGCATACCCACGGCCCCATAGCTCTCGGCGTATTTCACGAAGTCGGGGTTCCCGTACTCCAGGCCGAAATTTTTAAATCCCTTGGCCTGCTGTTCCCACTTGATGAACCCGAAGGCATTGTCGTTCAGGAGCAGGATAACGAGCGGGACCTTGTACCGGAGCGCTGTTTCGAGCTCCCGGGAGTTCATCATGAACCCTCCGTCGCCCACGACAGCGAGCACGTTCCGGTCGGGTCTCACCATCTTGGCGGCAATCGCGGAGGGAAGCCCGGCTCCCATGGTTGCCAGGGCATTATCGAGCAGAAAGGTATTGGGTTTATACGTCCGGTACAGTCTTGAAAACCACAGCTTGTAGATCCCGTTGTCCAGGGTGAGGATGTCCTCGTGCGACAGCACCTCCCGCACGTGCGACACGACCTCCAGGGGCGTCGGGGGATACTGCTTCTTATTGAAATCGAGGGAAAGTTTTTTGTCCAGAAATTCCCGGATGGCCTTGAAGGTCTCGCCGTTCTTCCTTGCCGTAACCAGCTCACCCAGCTGGCGGAGCGAGCAGGAAATATCGCCGATCACCTCGATGTCCGGGTCATAGTACCGGTCGACCTCCGCTTCGGTAAAATCGATATTGATGATCTTCTTGTCGAGGCCGGCGTTCCAGACGTAGGGCGGATACTCGACGATATTGTACCCGATCGTGATGATAAGGTCGGCGCGGTCGATGCCGCAGTTGACGTAATCGCGCCGGTGAATGCCCGTGGCGAACAGGCTGTACGGCGACGCGTCGGAAAGCACGCCTTTTCCCATTTGGGTATGGACCGCATGAATGCCCGTTTTTCCAATGAACTGCATCAGCTGCCGGGTGATCAAATTGCGGTTTGCGCCTGACGACAGGATGATGAGCGGGTTCCCGGACTGGTTGATCAGCTCCGCCGCCCGCAAGAGCGCCTTGGCATCGGGCGCGGGTCTGCGCACCAGGCCGCGTTTTTGCACACCGGCGTCGGTCTCGCTTTCCGAGACGTCCTCCGGCAGCTCGATATGCACGGCCCCCGGCCGCTCAGCCTGGGCGAGCTTGAAAGCGTTTCGCACCACCGTCGGGATGGCGCCCGGATCGATGAGGTAGACCGCGTCTTTCGTGATCGGTCTCATCATGCTCACGATATCGACGAGCTGGAACCGGGCCTGCCGGTTCCCGCGCACAGCCTTCTGCCCCGAGATGGACACGAGCGGCGCTCCGATCAACTGGGCGTGGGCCACGCCGGTCATCAGGTTCGTTGCTCCCGGACCGAGCGTCGAGAAGCATACGCCGGCTTTTCCCGTCAGCCTGCCGTAGGTGGCAGCCATGAACGCGGCGGTCTGTTCGTGGCGGGTGACAATGAGCTTGATCCTGGAGGTGCGGAGCGACTCGAGGAAATCGAGGTTCTCCTCGCCGGGCAGGCCGAAGATGTATTCAACGCCTTCCTCCTCCAGCTGCCGTACGAACAGGTCCGATGCTTTCATGAAATTCTCCTGAACAAAAAATTTGCCACGGAGACGCTGAGACGCTGAGAAATGCTTTTGATTCTAACTTATGCTGAATGATTATAATCAAAAAACTAAAACAAATGATCAAAGTTAATCATAACCAGACAATTTATTAGTATCAAAAAACTTTTCTTTTCTCCGTGCCTCGGTGACTCCGTGGCTATACTCTCACCGCTACTCCCGCACCACGATTGTCTTGACGTTCACGAACTCCTTCAGACCGTGGTGCGACATTTCCCTTCCCACGCCGGACTTCTTCACCCCGCCGAAGGGGAGCCGCGGATCGGACTTCACCATATCGTTGATCGTTACGGTCCCGGCCTCGATCCGTCCTGCAATCCGTTCAGCCCGCTCAATGTTCCGGCTCCACACAGCCGCTCCCAGGCCGAACTGCGTGTCGTTCGCAACCTGTATTGCCTCATCTTCGCTCTTCACAACGATGATCGGCGCGATCGGGCCGAAAACCTCCTCGCTCAAAACCTTCATGTTCGGCCTGGCGTTCAGGACGATGCTGGGCGTGAAGAAAAGCCCCTTGGTAAAAGTCTGGCCGCTGGTCAGCACGGTTGCGCCTTTTGCCTTCGCGTCCCGGAGCTGCTCCTTCAGACCGTCGAGGATGTCCTTCCTTGCCACGGTGCCGATGTCGGTGGTCTCATCCATGGGGTCGCCGAGCTTCATTTCCTTGAGCCGCGCCAGGAAGTGCTTCGTGAACGCTTCCGCCGCGGCCTCCATCACGATGAACCGCTTCGCAGCAATGCAGCTCTGACCGGTATTGATCATACGCGCATTGGCCGCCGTTCTGCCCGCTTTCTCGATATCAGCATCATCGAGCACAATGAAGGGGTCCGAACCGCCGAGTTCGAGCACGACCTTCTTGATCATTCTGCCGGCATGGGCGCCTATGTCCTCGCCCGCCTTGTTGCTGCCCGTGAGCGAGACCGCGTCCACCATGTCGTCGTCAATGAGCCCGAGCGCCTGCTGCGCATCGATCAGCAGGGTCTTGAACACGTTGTCCGGGAAACCGGCCCTGGTAAAGGCCTCCTCGATCGCAATCGCGGTCATGGGTACGTTCGACGCGTGCTTCAGCAGCGCCACGTTCCCTGCGACAAGCGCCGGCACTGCGAACCGGATCACCTGCCAGAACGGGAAGTTCCAGGGCATGACCGCGAGCACGAGGCCGAGGGGCTGGTACATGACGTAGCTCTTCTTTGCCTCGGTCCTGATCTCCTCGGGCTTCAGGAACTGCTCCGCGTTCGCAGCATAGTAGTCCGCAAGCACGGCGCACTTCTCGACCTCTGCAAGCGCCTCTTTGATGGGTTTGCCCATCTCTTTGGTGATGAGCTCGGCATAGTTCCGCTTCTCCGCGCGCAGCACCGTTGCCAGTTTCGCCATCAATGCCGCCCGGTCCGCAACAGGAACAGCGCGCCACTTCATAAAAGCCGCCCGGGACTTGCCCACCTGCCCGTTCAATTCCACCGCGCTCATGAGCGCATATTTTTTCATTACCTCTTCGGTGTAGGGATTGATCGACAGGATCCGCGTCGATCTTTGTTCTGTTTTATGTTTTACCATGGCTGTTTTCATATTCTTTACCCCTTTTTTCGGGGGGACGAGATTTTTCGTTCTGGCCCGTAATGTTCCCAGCTTCCTGTTCTCAATCTTTTCCTTTTTCCCTGCCATCCCCGTCCTCCTCGATTTCTTAATTCCTAACTTTTAATTGAATTCCTTACTTCCTTCTTCCCATTGGTTCGTACTTACATCCTGTCCTGCCGCAGTAATTGCCGGTATATTCCGACGACGGTCGATAGAGCGCCGGTTTCCCCTGGGCATCGCCGAACTTTTCTTCCATGATATGAGCGGTCCAGCCGGCAATCCGGGCCACGGCAAAGACCGGCGTCATCAGGTCCTGCGGGATGCCCATCAGGTAGTAGACCGGGGCGCTGTAAAAGTCCACGTTCGGCTTGATGGTGGTCTTGCCGCGCTTCTCGAACTCGGAAACGGCCGTCTCCTCGATCTGTGCGGAGAGCCGGTGCCACTGCTCCTGTCCGAGCTTCTCGCCCAGCCGTTTTCCCATCTCTTTCAGGAATTTTGCGCGGGGATCGGTCGTCTTGTACACGGCATGGCCCATGCCCATGATCTTTTGTCCGCTGTCGAGCTGTTTTTTCACCCAGCCTGCCGCGTCCTTCTCATTCTGCAGTTCCAAGAGCATCTTCATGACCTGCGCATTGGCGCCGCCGTGCAGGCTGCCGGAAAGAGCGCCCACTCCCGCGGCCACGCCGGCGTACATGTGGGCCTGGGTCGAGACCACTTCGCGGCACGCAAAGGTCGATGCGTTGAAGGAATGGTCCGCATGAAGCACCAGCGCCGTATCGATATATTTCGCCGTCTCGGGATCGGGCTTTCTGCCGCTCAGCTGCCAGAGAAAGTTCCCGGCATGGGAAAGCCCGTCGTCGGAAGGGAGCGGCTCCAGTCCCTGCCGTATCCTCTGCCAGGAGGCCACGACCCCGGCAACCCGCGCAATGAGCCGGACAGCCTTCGACAGGTTCGCTTCCCTCGTTTCGATCGTCAAAATCGGATCAGCCATCGCGAGCAGCGGGATCGATGCCTGGAGCACGTCCATGGGCAGGGCCTGCTGCGGCAGGTGCTTCAGGTTCTCGACCACGAAATCGGGCAAGCGCCGTGAATCCACAAGCCTGCGCGAAAAGTCGGCGAGTTCCTCCATTGTCGGGAGCGCGTCATGGAGCAGGAGGTAGGCGGTCTCCTCGAAGGTGGAATATTTCGCCAGTTCTTCGATCCGGTACCCCCGGTAGATCAGGATGCCGTTCTCGCCGTCCACGTCGGAGATTTTCGTGTCCGCTATCTTTACACCCCGCAAGCCGATGTTCTTTGTTTTTATTTCCTCAGGTTTTTCCTGCCTGAGTTCTTTTTCTGCTTTTGCAACCATGGCAACCTTCTTTCATACTATCCAGATAAGAAGCGAACCTATCGAGGAGAAATGGGGAAAGGAGAGGCGAAAGGGGGATAAAAGATAAAGAATGAAGACTGCCTTTCCCCCCTTTCTCCAGATTCCCCCTTTCTCCTGAAAGATTTAAGCTTTGAATAGATGCTATCCAACCCTTCTGTCTACGCTTCCACCAGCAGTTCCTTCTTTACGAAATTAAGCGTCCCGCCCGCGAGCAGATGCTTGCGCTGGCGTTCCGACACATCCAGGATCGTCGTGATTACTTCGCCGTCCACCTCGATCGGGATCTCCCGCTCTCCTTGCTCGATCCTTTTTTTAACGTCCCGGAAGACAACCCTGGTCCCCTTGTTGAGTTTATCATAGTCCTTCGGGTCCTTGAACACGAGCGGCAGGATGCCGAAGTTGCAGAGGTTGGATTTATGGATCCGGGCAAAGCTCTTCACGATCTTGGCCCGCACGCCCAGAAACCGGGGCGCCAGGGCCGCATGCTCGCGGCTCGACCCCTGTCCGTAGTTCTCACCGCCCACGACGATCACGGAGCCGCGCGCTTTGCTTTCTTTCGCGAAATCGGGGGCCACCTGCGAGAATACGAATTCGGAAAGCGCTTCGATGTTCGAACGGAAGGGCAGCACACGGTTTCCCGCGGGCATGATGCCGTCCGTGGACATGTTGTCTCCCACTTTCAATACAACCTCTGCCTTAAGCGTGTCCGGAAGCGGCTCAAGCACGGGGAGCGGCTTGATGTTCGGCCCGCGGACGATCTCGGTTTTTTTGAGCTCTTCGGACGGGAAGACGATCGACTTTTCGTCGATCAGGTATTCTTTCGGGTCCGAGATAGCGGGATAGGCCATCTCTTTTGCCAGATCCCGGGGATCAATGATCACGCCCTTGAGGGCCGCTGCCGTCGCGGTCTCGGGAGAGCAGAGGTAGACCTTGTCGTCCTTGGTCCCGCTTCTCCCGGGAAAGTTCCGCGGAAAAGTGCGCAGGCTCACCTCACCCGTGCCCGGCGCCTGGCCCATGCCGATGCAGCCCTGGCACCCCGGCTCGTGCACGCGCGTGCCCGAGGTGAGAAACGAAAGGAGCCCGCCTGCCTGGTACACGTTTTCGAGCACTTGGCGGCTCCCCGGGTTTACATGAAAGGACGTATTTGGATGGACCCGCCTGTTTTCGAGCATCCTGGCCGCGACCATCAGGTCCCGGAACGATGAGTTCACGCTGCTGCCAACGATGGCCTGATCCACCTTGAGCCCGGCGATCTCGCGGACAGGAACGACATTTCCCGGCGATGTCGGTTTGGCAATCAGCGGTTCGAGCTTCGACAAATCGATCTCGATCTGCTCGTCGTAGTCCGCGCCTTCGTCTGCGGACAGCGGGGCCCAGGCCGCGCCCCGGCCCTGGGCGACCAGGTATTCCCTCGTCCGTTCATCAGACGGGAAGATCGACGTCGTGGCGCCTGTTTCCGTGCCCATGTTGCCGATGGTCTCCCGGTCCGTTGCAGAGAGGGATTTCACTCCCGGGCCGTAATATTCGATGATCTTTCCCACGCAGCCCTTGACGTCGTAGCGCCTGAGCATTTCCAGGATCACGTCCTTGGCGCTTACCCAGTCCGGCAGCTTGTTAAAAAGCTTCACCCCGAGCACCCTGGGGCAGGGGAGATGATAGGGATAACCGGCCATTGCCAGGGCCACGTCCAGGCCGCCCGCGCCGATGCCGAGCATGGAAATGCCCGCGGCTCCCGGCGTATGGCTGTCCGAGCCCAGGAGGGTTTTTCCCGGAACGCCGAAGCGCTCCATGTGCACCTGGTGCGATACCCCGTTGCCGGGCATGCTGAAATGGACGCCGTATCTGGCCGCGGCAGTCTGGAGGAACTTGTGGTCGTCGGCGTTCTTATTGTCCGTCTGGAGGAGGTTGTGGTCCACATACTGCGCTGCAAGCTCGGCCTTGACCGTATCGATGCCGAGGGCTTCGAACTCCAGCATTGCAAGCGTGCCGGTCGCGTCCTGCAGCAAAGTATGGTCGATCGTGATGCCGATCTCTTTGCCCGGGACCAGTTCTCCCTCCTTCAGATGGGCTTCCAAAATCTTGTGGGTCAGGTTTTTTTTCATATCACGCAATTCCTTCCCGATCCTTCAAAAGGCCTCCGGCGGCCCTGTACTACGTCAACCAGTTAAAAATTGGATGCTTTAACTCCCTTTTTAACGTTATCTGCTCTTTTCCACTTTCATTATAATTTTACCATATTTTTGCACCCCGATGCCGGGCAGGCTTTCCGAAGGCAGGGAAAAGACACAATGAGATTTGATCCGTGTCACATGCCGTTTTTTGTAAGTTACGAATTAAAATCTACCCAAAATGGCAAGAATATTTCTCGCAAAGTGCGCAAAGGTCGCAAAGAAAGTCCAAAACGTTAGCCTTTATTTTAAGACAAAAGCCCCGCTTGCTTTTCTTGGCGTACTTTGCGAGCTTTGCGAGAGACGCCTTTAGTTCCGGCTTGTCCGGGTCAGGATAAAGCATCAGCAATAACAGGACATCTTCAGTGTCGTATCAGCTGAAAGGAGGAAGAACACTTTCGCAGGCTTTTGAAAAAACCTCCGTTCACCCTTCGCCAGGCACATGCATCGTGCGGGCTCTCCTACTCCGGGTTCGGGCCCACCGTGACCTGCACGAAATCGGACGGCCTGATCCATTTTGCAAAAGCGTCCCGCACCTGCTCGGCCGTGGTCTCCAGATATTGCCGGGCCGCGCGAACGGACTCGTCGAGCGGCAGGTCGTGGAGCGCCCGCGACAGCAGCATGCCCGCGATGCCGTCCGCACTTTCCTCGGACAGGGGCACCTGTCTCAGGAGGAGCGTTTTCGCCTGCCGCAGCTCTTCCGGGCTCATGGGCGTCGTTTGCATTTCGCGAAGGTTCTGCTCGACGAGCGCGCGCGCCCGGGAGACGTTGGGAGGATCGCAGGCATAGGCAACGCCGAAGAGCGCACGGTTTTTCGAGGCTTCAACGAAGGAGTCTACCGTGTACACGAGGCCCGCCTTCTCGCGAAGGTCGCGGTACAGGCGCGAGGCGTAAAAACCGCCGGAAAGCACATGGTTTCCGAGCTCAAGCCGGTAATAATCGGGATGCGTGCGGGTGATGCCTACTGTTTCGGCAAGCGTCACCTCGTCCTGGACCCTGCTCGCGTCAGGCACCGTCGACGTCGAGGGTTTGTTGGGCGGCACAGCGGGAAGATCCGTGGCCGGCTTCGGCCCGCCGGCCTTCCAGGCGTTGAAATATTTTTCAACGGCCCTACGCGCCCGCTCCGGCGTTACCTTGCCGATGACGACGATCGTCGTCATATCCGGGCGGAAGGCCTTGGCATAGTACGCCTTCACGTCTTCGAGCGAGAGCGACGATACGGTCTTGGGCGTCGCGTCCCGAAGCACGGGGTCGTTCTTGGGATAAAGCCCTTCCCGGAGAGCGCGCTTTGACAAGAACGCCGGGCTTTGCAGCTGGCCCTGCAGGGAGCCTGCCGTCTCCTGCCGCACGACGTCAAACGCCTTGTCCGGCAATGCCGGGCGCAGAAGATTGTCCGCCAGCAGCTCCATGCCCCGGTCGAACTGATCGGAAAGAACGCGGAGCGAAAACGACGTCCCCGCGGTTATGTCCGCGGCGATGTCGTCCTGGGCTTTCTGGAACGCGATCCGGTCCAGCGACGTGGTCCCGTAGGAGAAGAGGCCTCCGAGGACGTCAGAAACCCCTTCTTTCCCCGCCGGTTCCTCAAGATCGTCGTTGTTCTTCACCTGCCCCAAGACAATCACCGTTGCGCTGACGTTCTCGGGTTGCACGATCAACCGGATGCCGTTGGACAGCTCGAACACCTGCGGCTTGATTGTTGAAACCGGGAGCGCGGGAACCCGTTCTACCTTTTTTGCCCACCCGGGCAGCTCGACCGGTTTGGTCCCGGTCGGCGCGAAGGATTCCTTCCCGCCAAAGCCTTTCGACGACAGGGGCTTACCCGTGGGCCGCGGCGTGAGGATTGCCGTGATTGCGGCGTCGTTCAGGAGATATTCGCGCGCAACGCGGTTGACGTCCTCGACCGTGACCTTTCTGATCATCGCAATATCGTCATCAGGAGAATTTCTGCCCTCCACGGCGAGCGCCTGCGACCAGGCCGCCGCCAGCCCGCTCACGGAGTTCCGTTGAAACTCGGCATCAGCGATCTCATGACGCTTGGACGCCTCGACGAGGTCGGCCGGAAAGCCGTTTTTTACGTATCCCGCGATGATGGTCTTGATCGTTGCCGCGAGCGCCGGGCCGTCCCCTGCCTGCGGAAAGCCCGCAAGCGCGTATGCGTACGTTGCCTTCGGCAAACTCCCGCCGTCGAACCCCGTGAAGAGCGCCTTTCCTTCGGGCACCAGCGCGTACAGGTTGCCCCTGCTGCTGTCCAGCGCGTCAGCGAGGATCGTGCCTGCCGCGTAGTCGGGACTGTCCGAGCCGGGAAGCCGGTACGCGACGATCGAAAGCCCGTAGGGAAGGTCGGTTTCGAGCGTTATGGACGCCGGCTTCAGCGGCTGGAGCCTGACCTCGGGCCTGCGCGGCACCGCTTTCCGGGGAAGGGGTTCAAACAGCTTCTTCACCAGGGCGAGTGTTTTCTGCGGATCGACGTTTCCTGAAACGATAAGGATGGCGTTATTCGGCGCATACCAGGTGTCGTAGAACTGCTTCAGCATTGCGCCCGTCGTCTTGTCGAACGAGGGCCGCGTGCCGAGCGCGTCGTGGG
>JAJXTW010000291.1 GCA_021783455.1 Nitrospirota bacterium
TTCTTATTCAGGGACATGCTCCTGCTGAACAATTTTGTGACCGTGGTCAGGAACAGCCGCGGCCGCGACGTCCATGCCGCATGCGGCCAGCTTCGGGCGGGCCAATCCGATCAATAACCCTAAACCCGGGCAAGCCGGAAAAGCTTTTGACAGGATTACAGGATAACGTCAGGTAAGTGCGAATTTTGTTTTAAATAACTTCCTGTAAATCCTGTTATCCTGTCAAAGGTTTAAGATTTTTTCTATCCATTTTGATCAGAATTTCATTCGTAACTGACTAAAAACGGCATTTGGCACGGATCAAATCTGATAAGAGTCGGATAAGGGAGGATTTTTCTTCAAAGAGGAGCTCCCCCAAGAGGTGCTTGCCTTGCTTTTGAATTAATCCGCTTCTTCTGTGTCAAAGTGCTTTTTCTATGATAATTGCTCAGCGCACTGAACTTCTCTTTTGCCTTCTCAACTTTTCCAGTACCTCCGCCATGTCCGCCGGCGGCGGCGCCGTGAACGAGAGGGGCGACCGTGTATCCGGGTGGAGCAGCGAGAGCATTTCCGCATGCAGCATCTGCCGGGGGATGTTCCCCTCTCCGGACTTCGGAGGCCTGCTTCCGCCGTAGACCCGGTCTCCCAGGACGGGGTGGCCAATATGGGCCATGTGCACGCGGATCTGGTGCGTGCGGCCGGTCTTAATTTCAACTTCCACGAGCGTAGCATTCTGAAAGCGTTCCTTGACGACAAAGCTCGTAACGGCTTCGCGAGCCTTGTGGGTATGGGTGCTGATTTTTTTTCGTTCCGTCACGTGCCTGCCGAGGCCGACCTCGATCGTGCCTGATCCCTTCTTGATCACGCCCGCCACGAGCGCAAGGTAGCGTTTTTTGACGATCCGGTTTTTAAACTGGGCAGACAACGAGCGGAGCGCCTCGTGCGTTCGCGCGACGACCATGACGCCCGACGTGTCCTTGTCCAGCCGATGTACGATGCCGGCCCGCTCGCGCGCATCTTCCGCGCCCCCGCCCAGGGACGGCAGGCTCCCGTAATGAAACAGAAGGGCGTTCACGAGCGTGCCCGTGTAGTTTCCCGGAGCGGGGTGCACCACGAGCCCCGCGGGTTTGTTCAAAACGATGATATGGGGGTCCTCGAAAATAATGGAAAGCGGGATGGGCTCCGGCAGCACGGTATAAACGTGCCGTTCGGGCAGGTCGAGCGTGACGCTCTCCCCCAGTTTTACCTTGTATCCCGGTTTTTCAACCTTGCCGTTCACCAGTGCCTGACCGTGCTTGATGAGGGCCTGAATGCGGTTCCGCGAGACATGCGCCTCGTAATGGGCGATAAAGATATCGAGGCGTTTGTTGCTGTGCTTTTCGGTGACGATATGGGCAATGATCGGCATGGGATTGAGGGACGGCAAACTCGGTTTTGCCGGGAATGAGCGCAAAGGGAAGACTATGTCACAAAAAATTATTTCATCAAAAACCGGCTTCCTGTTCAGTCGTTTTTTTGTGAAATTTTCGGATGCTCATTGTTTGGCCTTACCCGTGTTCATCCGGGGCTGGAGCGTATTTGCCTGCCCGAGCCTCCAGAGCATGAAGCCCGACAGGGCAAGCATCCCGATGGCGATGAGCTGCGACGTCGAGATCGCATTTCCGAAGTACAGCCCCCGGATGGCATCTCCGCGGAAGAACTCGATGATGAACCGAAGAACAGCATAGAACACGACATAGAGCCAGAAAAGCTGACCGTCAAACTTCTTATGCCTGCGGAGAAGCAGGAGAGCGATGAAAATCAGGAAGTTGCCGCCAGACTCCACAAGCTGGGTGGGAAAAAGCGGCACCCCCTGAGGCGCAAGAGAATGGACATCGTTGAAAATGACGCTGATCGGCCCGCTCCAGGGCTCGCCGTAACAACAACCCGCGGAGAAACAACCCAGCCGTCCGAAAGCCTGGCCCAGGGCTATAGACGGGGCCATGATATCGACGGTCTTCCAGACCGGGAGCTTATGTTTCCGCAGATACCAGATGCCGACCGGAACAGCCGCAAGAAGGCCGCCGTAGAACACCAGCCCGCCTTTCCAGAGGGCAAAAGCTTCGAGCGGTTTTGCTGCGAACTCGTGCAGATCGGTCAGTACGAAAAGCGCGCGTGACCCCACGATGGCCGCGAGAAGAACATACACCCCCAGGTCGAGGACCCGGTCGGGGTTAACCCCCTCTTTTTTTGCCTGGCGCGCCGCAAGGAAAATGCCGATGGTGAACCCGAGGCCGATCATCAGGCCGTACAATCTGATGGGGATGGGGCCGATGACCCAGTTCAGGAATTCCATGCGCGGTATTTCAAAAAGGATAGGATGCATTAATTTACTCCTTCAGCGGAGAACAGGCAGAGCAGGGGAGCGGACAATGGATAATCGTCTCCCCTTTTGTCCCTTCACCGGTTCGCTGTTTCGTTTTCTTTCGTTTTCTGCGGCTTCTTTAAAAGCATATCGAGTACCAATAACGCCACCCCTATGGAGATGGCGGAATCGGCAACGTTGAATGACGGCCAGTAATAGGATTTTACGTACCACTGAATGAAGTCGACGACTTCACCGTAGCGGATCCGATCGATCAGATTGCCGATTGCCCCGCCCGCAATGAGGGAAAACGCCGTCACCAGCAGGCGTTCATGGGTCTTCCAGATGAGCCCGCCGATCACGGCGATGGCCGCGATCGTCACGGAGATGAAGAACAAACTTCGCCAGACCTCCGGCGCTCCGGCCAGGATGCCGAAGGCCGCGCCCCGGTTTCGCACATGGGTAATGTTGAAAAACCCCGGGACCACGGGAATGGTACTATAGAGGCGGACGCGGGTTGCAACAAGATATTTCGTGAATTGGTCGGCGATCAACACGATGGACATGATCGATCCGACCCAGACGTACTTATTTTTCAATGAGAACTCCTTTTGGATACAAGAAGCGGCGTTAACCGTCAGGGTCCCGGTCATCTCTCCCCTTCCCCGTTTCAGGAAATATTTTTACCGCATCTGTTGCAAAGTTCCGGATGGTCCT
>JAJXTW010000058.1 GCA_021783455.1 Nitrospirota bacterium
GATCACGTTCTCGCTCGCTCAACTGAACACGAAATTGTTTCTGGCTCATGGACACCTCCTTGCGAAGGAGTATGCCACAAAGAGCCTAAACTATCAAGAACTAAATTGACAAAGCACTAGTGCACGAAATCGTATTATCGTCATGCCTCCGAAAGTTGCGTGCTGAGGAGAAAAGTAAATTGATTTCTATCGAATTTGCATATGACGATGTTGTTATGAAACAAATCACTAAACCACGTAAAGGCATTTATTATCCCGACTTAGTGATTCGGCTAAAAAGACCAGAAAGCGGCACGATAACTTTTTACATAGAACTTGATTCGGGTGCAAAGGGGAAAAAGTATTGGACATCAAAAATATTATCATGGAACGTTCCTGTTCTCATTTTAGTGCTCCACGAGCAACGTCTTAAAATAATGAAGCAATATATGATCGACTCGGGGAGAAAACAAATCACCGGATTCTCTATCGTTAATCGTTTCCTAAAGGATGGCCTAGCTGGCACACAATGGCATTGGCTCCCAGATGACAAGATCGCAAAATGTCGCTTTAAGTAGATATGTTTAGTTACAGTCTGGATTTAAGCGCAATGGCTTACAATCAAATACGGCATACAAAGTTTGGTTGAGACTCTTAATGCTCATTGCACTGCAATAGAGGTCACTTGTTTTACGTTGATTAAAATGCGGAAAGCAGCCTTGACACATAGCGCAGCCCAGGCATATACTTCCTGTACGGAGGAGATGTCTATGGCTGGGAAAATCAGGACCCGGGAAAAGTGTTCGCGATGTAAGGCTGCGTATACAATCATCGAAGAGCAGGACATAGTCTGTCCTAAGTGCGGTACGCGTCCTAAATCTTTTTATATTTTCATTTATCGGGAGCAAAAAAAATACCGCATCACTCGCGATCCCGACGGGCATGTTTTTGACAGTTTCAAGCGTGCTCATAGAACACTCGAAAAAATTCGGGCAGAAATAGATGCCAGAACTTTAAAAATAGAAAACTACTTTGCTAAGGAAGTTGAGGAATTTCGTGGGCATGTGCTCTTTCCGCGGTGGTTTGATAGTCGTAAACGAAAGCGGTGTGCTAAATCGTATCTGGATAAAATCAACCAATACATCAATGACCACTTCATTCCTCAACTTGGTGATCTTGACATGCGGTCGATAAAAACGCATCATGTCGACCAATTTCAGCAATATCTGATGAGCTCCTACATTAGCCCGAAGACAGGAAAACCTCTATCCCCTAAATCTGTCAAGAACACTCTCGATGCACTTAAAGGATTTTGCCACTGGCTGCGAAAGCTTGAAATCATAATCCGTCTCCCAGAATTTGAGGTTGTAGACGTCCCCGAACACATTATAGATGTCATGCCGCTAGAGGATCGCAAAAAAGCACTTGCCGCAGTCCGCACCGATGAGCTGCGAGCCATCCTCAGTTTCTTTTCCTTTCACCCAATCAGACCTTCCGAGGGAGCCGCACTTGATGGAAGGCACTTCGATCTCGTCCGGATGAAAGTAAAAATTGAGATGGCACTCGACTCAGACCGTTCTCTAAAGACCCGGAAGAGCAAAAAAGCATATGAAATTCCCCTTTCCGTGCTATGGGACCGTACGAGCATCGAAAAGAGAGCAGCCAATGACATCGCCTTCCCGAACAAGAACGGCGGCCGCTACAATGACCACACGCTCAACGAAGCATGGAAGAGTGCATGTAAGAGAGCCGGCGTAAAATACGTAAGCCTCTATCCTGCCATGCGGCACACGACCGCCACAAATTACGCTGACCGTGGAGCTTCGGAGGAGCAGATTGAACAGCTATTGGGGCACAGCACGAAGGGCATGTCTAGAAAGTACGTGAAGAGATCGGTGGAACTGGTTCGGCATATCGTGGATGACGATATTTGTGAACCAATTGTGAACCAAAAAACGAGGGGTAGCAGATACTCAACTAATTGATTTTACTAAATAAAAATGGCGTCCCCAGGGGGATTCGAACCCCCGTTATCGCCGTGAAAGGGCGGTGTCCTGGGCCGGGCTAGACGATGGGGACAACAAAGCGGTTCTTAGTTTTTACGTGTAAAGTTCTTCGTCGGAGCTTTTCGCTGATCCTGTCGTTCACTCAGCACTCAAAACTCACAACTTGCAACTGTATTTAATTGGTGAGCCGGCTGGGATTCGAACCCAGGACACCCGCCTTAAAAGGGCGGTGCTCTACCAACTGAGCTACCGGCCCGCTCTCGCGGTTAAAATTTAAAGCTGCATATCTTAACAAAGAACTGCCGTCTTTGTCAACAGAAAAGACCTATCGCGACCTCGAAACAGCTGTTTTCTTGAACGGCTGTTCCAGGATGATTGTCTCGTCCCGGCGCGCGCCGGTCGAAATAATCGACGGTTTTACTCCGCAGAGCTTGCACAATTTTTCCACGTAAGCCCGCGCCTTCTTGGGCAGGTTGTCGTACTTTTTGATGCCGACCGTCGCCTCTTTCCAGCCGGGCATCGTAATGTACTGCGGCGTGCCCTTTTCAAGCACGGAAAGCTCGGATGGCATTTCCTCGTAGAGCTTGCCTTTGTACTTGTAGCCCACGCAGATCTTGAGCTCGTCAAGCGTGTCAAGCACATCGAGTTTGGTGATGGCAACGCTGGTCATGCCGTTTACCCGGACGGCGTGGCGAATGATGAGCGTGTCCGCCCAACCGCAACGCCGAGGCCTTCCCGTCGTTGCGCCGTATTCTTTCCCGCGGGCGCGCAGCAGTTCTCCGGTCTTATCTTCCAGTTCGGTAGGGAAGGGACCGCTGCCCACGCGCGTCGTGTAGGCCTTGACGATGCCGACCACTTCGGTGATGGTGTTGGGTCCGATGCCGAGACCCGTACAGGCGCCGCCGGCCGTGGGGGAGGACGAGGTCACGAAAGGATAGGTCCCATGATCTACGTCTAAGTGCGTGCCCTGTGCTCCCTCGGCAAGGATCTTCTTTTTTTTGCCCACGGACTCGTCAAGAAACAGCGTGGTGTCGGTAATATATTTTTTCAACCGCTTGGCGTACGCCATGTATTCTTCGTAGACCTGGTCCAGGTGCACCTGGGGCGCATCGTAAAACCGCTCGAGCAGGAAGTTCGCCTCGCCGGTATTGCAGGCCAGTTTTTCCCGGAACACTTCCGGGTCCAGGAGGTCGGCCATCCTGATGCCTTTGCGGTTGATCTTGTCCGCGTAGGCCGGGCCGATGCCGCGGCCCGTGGTCCCGATCTTTTTCGTTCCCTTGAGCTTCTCGCTCGCAATATCGAGCGCCTTGTGGTAGGGCATGATCAGATGTGCGTTCTTGCTGATGAGCAGGTGGCCATCGAACTTCACGCCGCGTTTTGCCATCGCGTCCATCTCTTCGAGCAGCGCAGCGGGATCGACGACGACGCCGTTCCCGATAATGCACGTCTTGCCCTTGTGCAGAATCCCCGAGGGGACCAGGTGCAGGATAAACTCGTTCGCTCCCACGACAACCGTATGGCCCGCGTTGTGGCCGCCCTGGTAGCGCGCAACGATATCCGCCCGCTCCGTAAGCAAGTCAATGATCTTTCCCTTCCCCTCGTCGCCCCACTGGGCGCCGACAACTACTAATACTGGCATTGTGACTCCTTCAGCAAATCCGCATTCCGCAATTCGCATTCCGCCTGCACCCAGCGATCATGAGTGCATAGCGCGAGTGCAGGTTGCATTTACTATATTTTTACCTGCTTAACCGACAAGACGTTCGGGAGCTGTTTGATCTTTGCCATAAGCTCGTCCGACACCGCGCTGTCGATGCTTACGACCGACATGGCCAGACCTCCCTGCTTTTCACGGCCGAACTGCATGCGCGCGATGTTGATCCCGTTCTGCCCCATGAGCATTCCAATCCCGCCGATAACGCCGGGTTTGTCGTTGTTCATGAGCACGAGCATGTCGCCCTCGGGCACCGTTTCCATGGGGAAATTGTCCACCTGGATGATGCGCGGTTCTTTCTTGCTGTTCAGCGTGCCGGAGGCGGAAACGTCCCTCCCTCCGGCCTTGATCTTGAGCGTCACCAGGCTGGTGTACTCTTTGGTATCGCTGGACCTGGACACCTTGACCTCGATACCCCGGTCCTTGGCAATGAGCGGGGCGTTCACGTAGTTCACATTCTCCTGCAAGGTCGGCGTGAGCAACCCCTTGAGCGCCGAAAGGGTGATGGGCTCCTGTTTCAGGTTCGCCACCTCGCCGCTGTACTCCACCGTTACCTGAGTAAGGCCGCCTTCGTAAAGCTGGGCGATAAACAGTCCCATGCGTTCCGCGAGGTTGATATAGGGCGAGAGCGCCGGAAGCTGGTCCGCGGGCACCGACGGCACGTTCACGGCGTTCCGAACGGTCCCGGCGATAAGATAATCCACGACCTGTTCTGCCACGGCCACCGCCACGTTCACCTGCGCTTCCTTCGTGGATGCGCCGAGGTGGGGCGTTGCGAGGAAGTTATCGAGCGTCAGGAGCGGATGATTTTCCGGCGGCTCCTTCTCGAATACGTCGAAGGCCGCTGCCGCGACCTTGCCGCTCTTCAAGGCCTCGTAGAGGTCCTGTTCGTTGATGATGCCTCCGCGGGCGCAGTTGATAATGCGCACGCTGTCCTTCATCTGGCTGATCGTGTCCTTGTTGATGAGGTTCGCCGTCTCCTTGGTTTTTGGCGTGTGGACCGTGATGAAGTCGGACCGCTTGTAGATCGTCGGCAAGTCGGCGAGTTCGATGCCGAGGCTTTTTGCCTTTTCCGTGGAGATGAACGGATCGTAGGCCAGAACCTTCATGCCGAGCCCGATGGCCCGGTTCGCCACAACGCCGCCGATGGCGCCCAAACCGATGATGCCGAGGGTCTTGTCATAGAGCTCGACACCCTCGAACTTCTTCTTTTCCCACTTTCCCGCCTTGAGCGAGGCATAGGCCTGCGGAATCATGCGGGCGCAGGCGAAGATCATGCCGATGGTGTGTTCCGCGGTCGTGACCGTGTTGCCGCCGGGCGTGTTCATAACCACGACGCCCTTTTTCGTGGCAGCGGGAATGTCTACGTTATCGAGGCCGCTTCCGGCGCGGCCGACAACCTTGAGCTTCGTTGCTTTCTCCAGGAGCCCGGCCGTGACCTTGGTGGCCGACCGGATGATGAGCGCGTCATACTCGCCGATGATCTTCTCAATCTCTTCGACGCTGGTCTTGCTCCGGGCATCCACTTCAAGCCCGGCTTTTTTTAAAATCTCCACCCCGACGGGTGAAAGGTTGTCGCTGATGAGAACCTTCATGAATCCTCCAATTAAGACAAGTCAGCCACGGAGACACGAAGTCACGGAGAAAATCCTTAATCCTTATTTTCAAGATCAAGCGTTAGACCTTCTCGGTGTCTCCGTGCCTCCGTGGCAAAAATTGTTGTTTACTTCATCAAAATTTCCTGCGCCGCCCCGACGCCCGTGCCGAGTTTCACCGGATGGCCCAGGCCTTTCAAGACCATTTCGATACCGGCGATGGCCGTGATCACATCGAAGGTATCGGCATAGCCGAGGTGCGCAATGCGGAATATCTTGCCTTTAAGCTTGTCCTGGCCGCCTGCGCCGGTGATGCCGTACTTCACGCGCAAATCCTTGTAGATCGCCTGGCCGTCGACGCCTGCCGGCGCCTCAATGGCCGTAAGAGCGTTGCTCGGGTTTTCCTTCGGGAACAACTTGAGACCGAGGGCGGAAGCTCCTGCACGGGTCGCCTTTGCGAGCTTTGCGTGGCGCGCCAGCACATTATCAAGCCCTTCATCCTGGAGCATCTTGATGGCGGCGTTAAGCCCAATGATGAGCGTTACCGGAGACGTGAAGAGGGTCTGGTTCTTTGCGAGATTCTCCCGTTCCTTCTTGAAGTTGAAATAGAACTTGGGCGTCTTGGCCGCATCCGCCATCTTCCAGGCCTTGTCGGAAACAGATACGAAGGCGAGTCCCGGCGGAAGCATCACGCCCTTCTGGGAGCCGCCGACCATGACGTCGATGCCCCATTCATCGGTCCTGAGGTCATGGGCCACGAGGGCCGAAATGGCGTCAACCACGAACAAAGCATCGGTCTTTTTGACGACCGAGGCCACGGACTTGATGTCGTGATATACGCCGGTCGATGTTTCATTTGCCTGAATGAAGACCGCCTTGATCTTGGGGTTCTTCTTGAGGCTTGTCTCAACCTGCTCGGGCTTCACCGCATAGCCCCATTCCACGATAATTTCCTCGACCTTCATGCCGTAGGCCTGACAGATCTTGGTCCAGCGTTCTCCGAACTTACCGCCGTTCACGACCAGTACGTCGTCCCCGGGATTCAGGAAATTGTTCACCGACCCGACCATGCCGCCCGTGCCGGTTGAACAGAGAATGAGCACGTCGTTCTTGGTCTGGTAGAGCCATTGCAGGCCCTTTTTGGCTGATTCGAGCACGGGAAGAAAGTCGGGTGCCCGGTGATGTATGATCGGCATGGCCATGGCCAGAAGCGCCTCGGGCGGAACCGGGGTCGGGCCTGGGGCCAAAAGATATTTTTTTTGCATGAGTATATCCTCCAAAATAGTTGTAAACGAAATAGATCGTCAGATTTTATACAGGAACAAGCGCGAAAACACAGCTGAATTATGATTCTGAAGAAAAATAGTGTCCCGTCGGGGCGGGACCTATGCCCGGGGTTGGCATGTCGCTGGGATATTGTGGGTGTCTGTGCTGTAGCACTTTAGTATACTGCCTCTCTTCGCTTCGTATAATTCAGGCGAAAACCCTATGACAGTAGCATAAGGTAGTAAAAATTGTCAAGAAAATAGTGCAGCCCGCTCCTCCGGTTGAAGAAGCGGGCTTTCGAGGAATTTCCATCTATTTTTGCACGACATCCATGCTCATAGTGAACGTAAGCACAGGGCGCAAGCGATCGCTGGAGTAGACGCTCACATACTTTAAGACGTTTCCGCTCTTTCCGGCCGTGTCCACGCTCGCCTTTACTTGTCCAACAGCCCCTGGTTCAAGGTGATTTGAACTAATCACCGCGGCAGTGCAGCCTCAGGAAGATTGCACCCGTTCAATATCCAGAGGCGCGCTCCCTTCGTTCCTGATTTCAAAGACATGGCTCGCCACCGTCCCCTGGACCACCTTGCCGGAGTCATATTGCACTTCCCTGGCCACGATCTTCGGCCCCTTGGCTTCCTGGGCAGGCAACAGTCCCGTCCATGCGATTGCGGCGATTATTATACCGACCGCCAGTGTTTTTTTCATTCTCCCCCCTCCGGCAAACGAATCTTTATCGCCGAGAACCTCTCTAATATTTTCTTTTTTGTCCGCCCGCGTCATTCCCCATTCCGAAATGACCTATAGCCCCATTTTTTTCTGGTAGATCATACTGACAAGTTCGTCCCGGGTAATCAGCCCCTTCTCAATGAGGAGCGCCGTAAGCGCCTCAAGACGAATTTTGGCATCAATCATCGCCTGCTGTTCCAACTCATCCTTGGGCTTGGGCGAAACATCAGTCGGCGCAGCACCGGTCGCCGCCGCTTGCGTCAAGCCGAGATCGCTGCCATGGATAACTTCCATCTTGCCGCCCGCGGCGCTTGGTCGCTGATAAGCTCCCGTTTGCGCCTGTTTGCGGACAACTTCCTCGCCGTCATAATACTTTTTAATGCCGTCCTTGATCTCGGACTCGAGGGCCAGTGACGGTCTGATGTTCAGCCCCGTGATAAAACGGATCTCATCGATCGCCTCGATGTCGAGGGGATCGGACATGGCGAGCATGAGCATGCCCTTGTCCCTCTTCGCGGGGACCACGTGATACTTCTTCGCGATCTCGGGCTTAATCAGCTTGATAATGCTCTCGGGAATTTCATGCTCGAAGAGATTAATGTAGGGAATGCGCAGTTTTTCGGCGATCACCCTGGCCAGGTCTTCCTCCCTGACGAATTCCAGTTCGATCAAAATGGAACCCAGCTTTCCGCCCCAGGCGCGCTGCTGAGACAGCGCCGACTGGAGTTGAAAATCGTCGATGAGGCCAGCCTCTTTCAGCATATCGCCGAGTTTCTTGGCTTCGGCCATAGGATCGTCCCTCCAATGTCTTCCCTCGTTATCTCATTAGTCAAATTATATGCTTCACCCCTGCTGAATGTCAATGATTTTCGGGAAAATCAGAGGTTTCGTGATGATCGGAGACACGTTTCGAGCTCTCCCTGAAGAACAAATGCCGCAGATCAACGTCGCCAAGCGAGGCAAGCAGGCTCGCCTTGATCCCGGGATGATCCTGTTCGAGTTCGCGAAGCAATTTTTTTATCTTGACCCGTTTCTGGTCCTCGTCTCCGCAGGCAGGGCAGGCGCAGCAGGCAATCGGGAAGCCGGCTTCGACGGCATAGCGGACAATGTCATCCTCGGGCACGTACACCAGGGGCCGGATCACCACATTCCGTCCGTCGTCGGCATTGAGGAGCGGGGCCATGGCCTTGATGGTGCCGTTAAAAAATTGGTTGAGCAGCAGGGTCTCGATGAAATCGTCCCGGTGATGGCCGAGGGCGATCTTGGTGCAACCAAGCTCCTGGGCCTGCGTATAGAGCACACCTCGCTTGATCCGGGAACAGAGAGCGCACGGCGTGTCATCAGGGGACAGTTTGTCGAGCATAAGCCGGTGAATGGGAGCAGGCACGATGCGGTATTCGTAGTTACGCGAACTGAGGTACGCTTCGATAAGATCGGTATGAAAACCGGGAAATCCGGGATGGACCGTTACCGCAACGAGGGAGAACGAAATGGGCGCCCTCTGCCGCAGGCTGTCCAATATATGGAGCAAGGTCCAGCTGTCTTTACCTCCGGAAAGGGCAACAAGGATCCTGTCCCGGTCCTCGATGAGGCTAAAATCACCGATGGCCCTTCCCGCCAGACGGCGTATGTCGTGTTCCATTCGATCTACGGTGCGCATGGGATAAATGCTAATGTCTGGGCCTTCACAAGTCAATAATTTTTTGTGACAGGAGGGATGTTGAAAATAATAAGGCCCCCTGAACTGCGGGGGCCTTCGTTTCCTGCTATTGCTTACCGTCTTCTCTTCGTTGCCTTTTTTTTCGCTTTTTTCTTTGTCGCCTTTTTCTTGGCTGCCTTTTTCTTTGTGGCCTTCTTTTTTGCCGCCTTTTTCTTCGTTGCTTTTTTCTTTACCGCTTTTTTCTTTGCCTTCTTTGCCGCTTTCTTCTTGGCCGGTTTCTTTTTCGCTGCCGAAGCCGGTGCCACCGGCGCTACCGGGATGTTTGCAGCCGTTGCTTCAAGACCGCAGCAATACACCGGCTCCTCGTACACATCTCCGGTCCTGGTAACATCGATCTTCCTGCCGCACACCCTGCACTCATACTGCATGATTCTTTCCATAGCCATACGCGTGCCCTCCTTGGTAAGCAGATCACCCGCGTGTTCGCGGGCGGAATAACGCACTGACGTTTTTTACATCGTGCTCGGAGAATTGTTCGGGGCCTGTACGGAAACACCGCGTGCAGCGCGGTTATAACTCTTTTTTATTATGAATTACTCTAGAATCATCTCCAGCAAATGTCAAGTTTTTTCGTGAATTTCAGAGTCAACACCATACCCGGGGCTGTTTCTTGTTCGCGTTGACCATGGCGGTCCTTCTCTTGTCCGCTTCTCTCAACTCCCAGATCTTTTCCATCCCTTCAATTGCAGCGGACAAGGCCTCATCAGTCTTTTCCCCTTCCCATTCCCTGACCTCGGCAAGCCGGTAAAGTTCAAGGATTACCTCCTCAAGCGACATACGCAATCTCCTTTAAAAAACAGCATGTTGTCATTTTTTTATCGTAATGCACTCTGTCCGGCTGCATTCGCGCATATAAAAAAACCGGGAGAAGATCCCCCGGAATATTTGTTCATTCGGTCTGGCCAGCCCCTGCGAAACGCAGAAAAACATGGTTCGGATCAGCAGATCTCCAACGGCTTAATTTGCGCGTTTCCCTTCCTGGTTCCGAAACCAGCGCTCCGCGTTCATGCGCTATCCGCATTTTGAGAACCCGCAGCCGCGGCAAAAGGCGCAGCCTTCGCCGAACTCCAGAAGCCCGCCGCAATCAGGGCATTCGGGACAGAGGCCGAGGTGGTTCGTGTTCCCGCCGTTTGCGCAATCGGACGAAGTGTAGCCTACCGTGGGCTGGGCGGGCTTACTAAGGGTATGCTGGCGATGACTCTCGTGGTCTTTGGTATAGCGCTCGAGCGCCCGGCCTATGGCATCGGGACAGGACAGGATAGAGCCGCCCTCACCCCAGGCCGGCGACGGGCAGCGGATGCCCTTCACCTGCTTGATGATGGAATCGATGGATACGCCGGACCGGAGCGCCAGGGAAACCATGCGGGAGACCGCCTCGGACTGGCTCGCTGCGCACCCGCCGGACTTGCCCATGGTCGAAAAAACCTCGCAGATGCCTTCCTCGTCCTCATTGATCGTAATGTAGAGGTTGCCGCAGCCGGTGGGGAGCTTCTGGGTAACGCCGTGGGTAAGCGCCGGACGGTTCCGCGGCTTCTTCTCCTCGGCCAGTTCGGGCGAGGCAGAGGCGACGGTGACATGATGGTTTGCTGCCGCGGCCTTGCGCGCCTTTTCCGTAGCCCCGGTGGACAGCACCTGCTCGTCACGGGACCCATCACGGTAAATGGTCACTCCCTTGCAGCCGGTCTTGTAGGCCATCAGGTAGACCTTTTCGACGTCCTTCTGCGTGGCGCTGTGCGGAAAGTTCACGGTCTTGGACACCGCATTGTCCGTATATTTCTGGAACGCGGCCTGCATCCGGATATGCCACTCCGGGGTGATGTCGTGGGCCGTGACGAATACCCGCTGCACATCCGCAGGAACGGTTGCAATGCCCGTGCATCCGCCGTGCTCGGCGATTTCCTTCATCAGGGACGCGGAAGCAAAACCACGGGCCTTGGCGACCCGCTCGAACACGGGGTTTACCTCGATCATTTCGGTGCCGTCGAGCACCTTGCGCATGAAGGTAAGGCCGAAGAGCGGCTCAATGCCGCTGGAGCAGCCGGCGATGATGGACAGGGTGCCCGTGGGCGCGATGGTCGTGACCGTCGCGTTCCGAAGCGGCGCCATGCCGGGCTTGTCGTAAATGCTGCCCTTGAAGTTCGGGAAGGCTCCGCGCTCCTTGGCAAGTTCCGCGCTCATCTTCCTGCCTTCCTCGGTGATGAATTTCATGACCGTCTCGCCCACCTTCACTGCCTCGTCGGAGTTGTAGGGAACACCCATTTCGAGCAGCATGTCGGCAAAACCCATGACTCCCAGGCCGATCTTGCGGTTCGAGCGGGTCATCTCGCTGATCTTTTCGAGGGGATAGCGGTTCACATCGATCACGTTGTCCAGGAAGTGGACCGCCTGCTGCACCGTGTGCCGAAGCTTGTCGAAATCTATCGCTTTGCCGTTTGGCGCCAGCATCGTGGCAAGGTTGATCGAGCCCAGGTTGCAGGACTCGTAGGGAAGCAGCGGCTGCTCGCCGCAGGGATTGGTGGATTCCACCATGCCCACGTGCGGCGTGGGATTGTACTGGTTGATGCGGTCGAGGAAGATGATGCCCGGGTCGCCGTTCTTCCAGGCCATGTTCACGATCGTGTCGAAGACTTTGCGCGCCTGGAGGCGCTTGACCACCGCTTTGCCGCGCGGCGTGACCAGGTCATACTCGCCGTCCTTGTCCACGGCGTCCATGAAGGTATCGGTCATGGCAACGGAGATGTTGAAATTGTTCAGGCGGTCGTTCTGCTGCTTGCAGGTGATGAAATCGAGGACGTCCGGATGGTCAACGGACAGGATGCCCATGTTGGCGCCCCGCCGCGTGCCGCCCTGCTTCACTGTCTCGGTGGCGGCATCGAACACGGTCATGAACGAGATCGGGCCCGAGGAAACGCCCTTGGTGGATTTCACGACATCGTTCTTCGGACGGATGCGGGAGAAAGAGAAGCCCGTGCCCCCGCCGGATTTGTGTATCAAAGCCGCGTTCTTCACGGACTCGAAGATCTCGTCCATGGAGTCGCCCACGGGCAGCACGAAGCAGGCCGAAAGCTGGCCCAGTTCCCTGCCCGCGTTCATGAGCGTGGGGCTGTTCGGCAGGAACTCGAGGGAGGTCATGAGGCGGTAGAATTCCGTCGCGGTCCGCTCCACGTCTGCGTCGGACTTGCCGTAAGCGCGGTCTCCGTCGGCAATGGTCCGCGCCACGCGCGTGAACATGTCAACTGCTGTTTCAATAACAGTCCCCTCTTCATTCCGCTTGAGGTAGCGTTTTTCGAGGACCTTGAGACAGTTCTCGGAAAGATTTAGTCCCTTACCGGAAGCTGTTGCTGAAACAGAAGCTGCGCTTTTCATAAATCTCCCTCCTCTAAAATACAAAAATTGATTCAAAACGCTGAAAGAGCACCCCTTAGGCTGCTCTTAAAAATAGTGTATAGTTTTTCGTTGGTTTATTGAGTAAAACGGAAAGCCACTCTATTTTGTGGAACGAAGTAATTATAGCCACAACATGTTGTGCTTGTCAAACGAATTATTAAAATTTTTTATAATTTCTAAAAATCAGAATATCGGGGTTATATGCGGCTTATTTTATCGCCATCCTGTTCCTAAAGCGCCAGTAAAGGCTGAAATAAAACGGAGTGTCAAAAATGCAGTCCTGTGGCCTGTTTTTTCTCGCCCAAATATTACGAATGCAGTTTTCGAAGAGTGATCAGGTCTGGTTTAGGGAAAAAGAAGGACTCTTTCCATGGGAGAATCATCCCTTCTTCGACAAGACAGCCGCGCGGCTGAGCCGGACCTGAGGAGCGTCGTTGATCTGAAATCCGGCTTGCCGGGCATGTCCCAGGATCTCCTGAAACCGTCGATCCGGGACGTGTAGTCTGGGCTCAACATAGAGGATGTTGCCACCCTTTTTCAGGACAGAATATATCTGGCCAAAGAACCGTGGGATGTTTTTTACCTCATGCGCCATCCAGAAGAGAAGAACAAAATCCACAGGATCTTTGATGCCGATGTCTTCCGTCGTGGCGCAAACAGAATGAATCTGATGAGCAACGCCTGCTTTCCCTGCCCGCGCCTGCATCAGGTCGAGCATCTTCTGTTGAAGGTCCACGGCAATGACGATCCCGCCCTCACCCACTATTTTTGCCATGGCAAGAGAGAAGTACCCCATGCCGCAGCCGATATCGGCAACCGTCATGCCTTCGTGAAGGTACGGGCCGACGATCGCTTCCGGCTTATGAATCACCCGCCGGAGGGGATTATCGAACGTCCACGCCAGCCACCAGGGACAGACTTCTTTAAAAAACAGGCCTTGAAACGGTTTCATGGGGCATCCTTTTTTTCGCTACGTTAATGAAATGCCCTCCGCCAAACGCCGGTGGGTTTGCAGGTCGCGGATTCAACCGGGGGTATGAACTCCATTGCCGCCCCGCACGGGGACGGTCAGAATATCCAGAATCACTTATTCTCGTTCTTTTTTCCCTTATCCTTGTCAACTGCGACGCTCTGCTTTTTC
>JAJXTW010000292.1 GCA_021783455.1 Nitrospirota bacterium
AGCTATGGTTCTCCGATGGGAATCGAGCCCAAGGTCTTTCTTCGCCTGGTCCTTGGTCAGGTTCGATTGGACTACGTCCGAAAGGGGATGGCCCACGAACCGGACATCGACGCCCGCTTTCTCATAGAGCGGCACTTCAAAGGGAAAGACGACGATCATGGCTTTTACCAGGCGGGCGATCGTCCTGATCCTGCCCTTGCGCCATGCCCAGACCTGGGGGCTGATGTAATACAGAACGGGAATGCCGAGTTTCTTTGCCGCCTTCCCGAGCATGATATTAAAGTCGGGGAAATCAATCAGGACGAGGAGGTCCGGCCGCTCGTCCCGCAAGAACCGCTTGAGCTTTTTATAGACCCGGCAGATCACCGGGAGGTGGGTCAGCACTGCGGTGATCCCCACGACGGAGATCTCCGAAGCATCGGCCAGCAGATGCACACCGGCCTCTTTCATCCGGGCACTGCCGACGCCGTACAGCGCAATCGACGGGTCCTGGTTGCGGAGCTCCCGTGCCAGGTTGGCGCCGTGCAGATCGCCGGACGCTTCCCCGGACATGATCATGAGCTTTTTCATACCTCTATGCCGGCTTCTGTCCCCTGTCTTCTCTCTTTTGTCTGCCTTCTGTGTTCTGTCTTCTGTATTCTATCTCTCTTCACAGTGCCTTCTTTACCGCATCAGCCACTTGTTTGATCTGTCCTTCGGTCAATTCGGGATACATGGGGAGAGACAATACCTCCTGCGCAGCCTGCTCTGCCGCAGGCAGACTCCCGGGTTTCATGCCCAGATCCTCATACGCTGTCTGCAAATGAAGCGGGACAGGATAGTAGATCATGGACGACGTTACGTTCCCTTCGTCAAGCTTCTTCTTGACAGCATCCCTGTTTTTGACCCGGATCGTATACTGGTGGAACACATGCTTTGTGCCGCTCTGTTCTCTGGGCGTCTGAATGCCGGGCACGGAAAGATATTTTGCATACAACGATGCATTGGCGTTGCGTTTTGCGTTGTATTCATCGATATGTTTGAACTTGATCCGAAGGATAGCCGCCTGAATCTCGTCAAGCCGGCTGTTGTACCCGATCTCATCGTGGTAGTATCGGACGCGGCTTCCATGGTTTCGCAGGCTGAGCATATGCTCTGCAAGTTTTGCGTCATCGGTGATCACCATGCCGCCGTCGCCGTAACAACCCAGGTTCTTGCTCGGGAAAAAGCTGAAGCAGCCGATGTCGCCGAACGCCCCTGTCTTTTTACCTTGATACTCTGCGCCGAAAGACTGGGCGCAGTCTTCGACGACCCGGAGATGGTGTTCCTTTGCGAGCTGCATGAGCCCGTCCATGTCCACCGGGTGACCGTAAAGATGAACCGGGATGATCGCTTTTGTTTTTTTCGTGATCGCTGCTTCTAGCTTCGTAATGTCCATATTGAACGTATCGGGCCGGATATCCACGAACACCGGTACCGCGCCGACGTAGGAGATCGCCTCAGCCGTGGCGATAAAGGTGAACGGCGAAGTAATGACCTCGTCGCCGCGCTTGATGCCAGTAGCGAGCAGAGCAAGATGCAAGGCGTCCGTTCCCGAAGCCACTGCCACGGCATGCTTCACCTTGTGATAGCCGGCAACCTCCTCCTCGAGCGCCTTGCCGTGCGGCCCGAGGATAAAATGCGTGTTTTGGAGAACGCCGAGGACCGCCCTATTAATCTCATCCTGGATGGATTCGTACTGGATCTTCAGGTCAACCATGGGTATCGACATGCGTAGAATGCTCCCTTATCTGTTCAAGTATGCATCAACGTGCTGCGTCATGTGTCAGCTTTTCACGGGAACGAATCCCGTGATTCCTTTGGCGATCATATCGGTAATCATCCCGGCCAGGGCGAGGGCCCGCCGTCCTTCGCTGCCCGAGACCAGGGGCCGCGTATTGGTCTGAACGCTCCGGACAAAAGCCCGTATTTCTTCATTCAGGGTGTCGCGGCGCTCCGTGGAGACATCTTGCGAAATCAGTTCAGGTGAAACACCGGTCCCCTTGCGCGATAGTATTGCTTTCTGAGTCTGGTAATCGGAGGCATACACGCTTTCGTTGTCGAATACGCGAAGCAGCCGTTTTTTCTCTTCCGACACCCTGCTCGCAGTAACATCGGCAACGCAGCCGTTCTCGAAAACGATGCGCGCAGCAGCTATATCGATTTCCTTCGTGATGACCGAAGCGCCGGCGGCGCACAACTCCTTCGGGTCCGAACCGGCCAGATCAACGACAATATCGAGGTCGTGGATCATGAGGTCCAGCACCACATTCACGTCCGTGCAGCGCACCGTAAACGGCGCAGCCCGTTCGGACGTCATGTACCGGGGCGAGGTGAGCATGGCCTTGACCGCAGTAACCGCGGGATTGAACCGTTCTATATGGCCGACCTGAAGCACCAGCCTTTTGTCCGAGGCAAGCTCGATGAGTTCATCGGCCTGCTCAAGCGTAACGGTTATCGGTTTTTCGAGCAGGACATGCACGCCCTGTTCGAGGAACATTTTTGCCACCCCGTGATGCCCTCTGGTGGGCACAACAATGCTCACTGCATCGATCAGCCCAAGCAGCTGCCGGTGATCTGTGAAGGAACGCGTGTCCAGTTTCGTTGCGATCTCGGCAGCACGTCCGGGATCCGCGTCAACGACGCCGACCAGTTCGACGTCGGGATGGGCGGCGTACTTTTCAGCATGAAACCGGCCAAGGTATCCCACGCCAATGACTCCGACTTTGATCGTCCTCATGCGATTGATTCCCGCTCCTTATCAACGGCGACGATGGCGATGCCCGACCGGTCCGCTTCAACCGCTATCTCTTTCTGATCAAAGATAATGGTTTTCCCCGCCTCAACAGCCAGACAGGAGGCCTTCACTTCCTTCATCGTTTGGATGGTCTGCATCCCGATCGCGGGAAGATCGAACCGGAGATCCTGCTGCGGCTTGCAAATTTTCACAACCACGGCGCCCTTTCCGCACAGACACCCGCCGAAGAGAATTAC
>JAJXTW010000293.1 GCA_021783455.1 Nitrospirota bacterium
GACGAGCTCCGCGTTGGAGTTTACCAGCGCCCCGCCCGAGTTGCCGGGGTTGATCGCCGCATCGGTCTGGATGAAGTCCTCGAAATCAGAAAGCCCGATGTTCGACCGCCCAACGGCGCTCACGATCCCCATGGTGATGGTCTGGTTCAGGCCAAAGGGGTTGCCCACGGCCATGACGATGTCGCCGGTCTTCAGTTTGTTGGAATCGCCGAACCGCAGCACCGGAAGGTCCTTGGCGTCGATCTTGACCACCGCCAGGTCCGTCCTCGAATCCGTGCCGACGATCTTGCCTTTGAATTCCCGTTTGTCGTAGAGGATCACTTTTATTTCGTCCGCCCCCTTGACCACGTGGTTGTTCGTGAGGATGTAGCCGTTTTCCGACACGATGACGCCGGAACCCAGGGCTGACGATTTATATTTTCGCTTCTGCCCGTGCTCGAGCTGGTCGCCGAAAAAATGGCGGAACATCGGATCGTTGAACATGTCGCCAAAGGGGTTCTCTTCCATGGTGACCGTGGTGGTCGTCGAGATGTTCACTACCGCGGGCCGGGACGCCTCGGAGATCTCGGCAAGAGCGTCGCTCAGTTTGCTGAGCAGTTTTGACGAATCCTCGGAAACCGCCCTGGTTTTCGCCAGAACGCTTGTGGCGGGCAATGCTGCAATCAAAACTATTGCAAGTATCAGTGCGAATGACCTTTTAAATGCTGTGCGATGCTTTACGAAATTCCCAATCATTGATGGCCTCCTTAAATTGAAACATCTAATAAGAAAAATCCGGAGGGCATATTTGCCGGCTCACGGTTGATGCGTTCTTTTGACACGAGAGATGCAAAAAGGTTAAATTCGTTGCGCGAACGAACAGCGTCCTGAATTTCTCTGTCTAAGGTATAAATATACTACATTTTTTTTGAAAAGGGAGGGAGGAAGAAAAAACATTTGTTATGCTTTGGCCGACAGTTCAAGTCTGTTGCTGTCGAGAAAAAGGAGGTATCCTTCCACGGATGGGAGACTGAATATTTCTTTTATCGCTTCGCAATAAATCTGAAGCTGGGGACGGTAATGGTCATTCCAGGCCTTGAGAGATTCTTCATCCTCAATCAGAATGGCCTTGTAGTCGATGACCTGCGCAGTGTTGCCCTTGATGACAACCCGGTCGATGATCCCGCTCACGAGCACGTTCCCCTTTTTGTACAGGAAGGGAAGTTCGGAAAAGGAGGCGTCTCCGAGCCCGAATATCCAGGCGAAATCCCTGTTTGCCAGCACTTTGTTCAAAACAGTCCCGGCATCGTCAATGAACCGCTGCACGATGTTTTGTTCCAGTGCCAGGATCTCGGGATATTCGGCAACGATCTGTTCCAAGTCGTAAGAACCCTGCTTCGTGTACGCTTCGAGGCAGCGGTGAAGCACGCTTCCTCGGGTGAGGGGAGAAACGACGTTCGGCGCGGCCTGGATCGACAGCAGTTCGAGCGCTGTTTCTTTTCCCAGTTCAATAAAGTCAGTTGCTCTTTTCCATTCCGGAGATTTCGACGCAGGAAGGGCGGACAGATTGTCGATAATGCGTTGCGCATCCAGCTTTTTTGTCCAGCCCTGTTCAAGGCCCCCGTGGCCGTCTTTTTTAAAAGGGGTTTGGGGATTCTTATTTGCGGAGAGTTCTTTTGCAGTATCGGGATAGGAGCGGAGGCGTACACCGGACGTCAGGTCGATCTCAGCATCGAACAGGGGTTTCGGCGCTGCAGTACTCAGATAATCCAGCCAGGTGTTTGCCGGTATCTTGTCGTCCTTGCCCGTGCCGATCATGACCAAATGGTCGCGGGCACGCGTCATGGCCACGTACAAAAGCCGCTGATGCTCGCGCCTGAGCTCTTCTTTTTCCAGCTCCCACATCTCGGTGTAGAGCGGGTTTGACGCGTCCTTTCTTGCCATGCGCACTCCGCGGGCTGCTTCCCCGATGATGACGTCGGGCCCGTGGGTAACGGACCGCTGGGCCTGGCCCATACCGGGCAGGAACACAACGGGGTATTCGAGGCCTTTTGCCTTATGCACGGTCATAATGCTTACCGCGCCCTGGAAGCCGGGCAGGTTCATGTCCGCCGTGGCTTCCCGCTGTTCCGCCGCGCGGATATTCCGGACCCACTCTACAAAATCCTGGAGCGTGGTGTACCCCCTGCGGTCGAACTCCCTCGCCGTGTCGAGCAGCTTGTCGATATTGAAAATTGCCTGAGGATTGCGCCTGCCGAAGCGGACGTAGGCCCCGGTTTCACCGACGATCTGGTGAAGGAGACTCGAAAGCGGGACGAGCCCCGCTCTGTTCATCCAGCCGTGCAGGAGCTTCCAATCATCGGGTCTGAAATCCTTCAGGGAATCGACCATGTTTCCCCCGTCCTGCTGAAGGTCGAAGAGATCCTTGTCCGTAAAGCCGAAGAGCGGAGATTTGAGCACTGTTGCGAGCGCAAGCTTGTCGTCGCGGTTCCAGAGAACAAAGAGAATGTTGATGAGCGCCTGTATCTCGTCCTCTTCATAGAACCCGATGCCCCCGACCACGCGGAAGGGGATGCCCGCGGACTGGAGGGCTGCTTCGTAGTCCTTAAGCCTGGTGCGCGATTGGATCAGGATTGCGCAGTCGCCGTAAACAGCCGGCCGCGTCTTCCAGCTATCATCTGATCGTTCATGAACGAGCGTTCCTTGCCCGATGATCAAGGTAATTTCGCGCGCAAGCACCTCAGCTTCAGTCGGACCGGATTTGTCCGGCGCTCCGGGAAGCACTTCTATCAGCCGCACGCTCCCCTGGTGGCCCTTCCGCTCCGCTTCGGAAGGTTTAAATGCTTCCCCCCACAGCGCGCCGAAAACCTCGTTCACGGTATCGACGACTTCCGGAGTCGAGCGGAAGTTCTTGTCCAGCGTCAGGATCTCCCGCGATCCGGCAGGGATGTTCTTTTCCATCTTTTTCCTGACGTCCTCGATCAGGCGGTAGTTCGCCTCG
>JAJXTW010000059.1 GCA_021783455.1 Nitrospirota bacterium
AACGCAAAGTAATTGGTAACCTTTTTCCCGGCCGTTCGTCTTATAGGTACAACAATGAGAAACAATGAGCAGTCATCAGATGAAGAGGCCATTATCCGGAAATGCCTGGGCGGAGATGCGGATTCCTATGCCGTCCTCGTGGACCGGTATAAGACGATGATCTACAACGTGGCCTACCGGGTCGTGGGAGACGAAGAGACGGCAAAGGACCTTGCCCAGGACAGCTTTATTGCCGCCTACAACGGCCTCGGCCGGTTCCGGTTCGGATCGAAATTTTCATCGTGGCTTTACAGCATCGTTCTGAACAAATGCCGGGACCATCTCCGGATGACGAAAGAAACGGTCTCGACCGATGAGATTGCGGATATCAGGCAGGACAGCGGCATTTCCCCGGAACAGGCCGCATCAGCAGGCCAAAGCAGGGACTTCCTGCAGCAGGCATTGGGACAGCTCCCGGAGGAATACCGCGAGGTGCTTGTTCTGAAGCACATCGAGGAACTCGATTATCAGGAGATAGCAACGATCACCGGCGCGGGCATTTCAGCCCTCAAGGTCAGGGCGCACCGGGGACGGGAGATGCTCAAAAGGATCCTCGAGGGATCAGGGGTGAACCATGGATAAAGAACGGGAGATCATACACAAGATCCTCGACCAGGAGGCAGGCGAGGAGGAGAAGAAAAGCATTATCCGGAGCATGGAAACAGACTCCGGGCTGAAGGCGGAGTTCAATGCTCTTACGAACACGGTCCGCCTGCTGAAAGAGGGCGAGCGTCGCGAGCCGCCGGCGTTCTTTACCGCCGAAGTGATGAGAAAACTGCCGAAGCAAGCGGCGTCCCGCTCGATGCTCGATCGGATCGGGGAATTTCTGTTTGGCAGCCACGTACTCCGCTGGAACATGGCAACGGCGCTCGCTCTGGCCGTTATCGTGCTTGTGGCCCTCGTGACGGTGTCCCGCGTGCACCGCGAGCCCATGATGAATGCGGCGGGACCGGCGGAGTCCGCTGCTACCGTGCGGCTCACCTTCTATTCGCCCCAGGCCCGCACGGTTTCCGTGGCCGGCGACTTCAACAAGTGGAAGGCCGACGCCGACGTGATGAAAGGGACCGACGGCATGTGGAGCATTAATCTCAAGCTCAAGCCCGGCGTCTATTCCTACAGCTTCGTGGTGGACGGAAAGTCATGGGTCGCTGACCCGGGTGCGGAAACGTATGAAGACGACGGGTTCGGTTCACGGAACGCCGTGCTGAGGGTAGACATATGAAAAGAAGGATAACCAAACACGTAATGCGAACGGGCGCAGGCATGGCGCTGCTCATTTTACTCGCCCTCCCACTTTCAACGTTCGCTGCCGAAGAGAAGGGCCATGATGCGATGAACGACATCCTGCAATCTTCCTCGCTCTCCAAAACGGAGCAGGCTGATGTCCACGAACGAGCGGCTGTTGCCATAAACAGCGGCGTTCCTGCAGATGATGTTGAGATCATCGTGTCCCGTGCGGTGAAGCGCGGCGCGGACGCCGGGACGATCAACGGGTTCATCGATACGGTCCTGTCCGCGAAAAAAGCCGGGCTGCCTACTGGTCCTGTCCTGGACAGGATCGAACAGGGTCTGTCGAAAGGCGTGCCTCCCGGCCGCATTGATGCCGCTTCCCGGCAGCTGGCGGAGAAGCTGGCCGCGGCTCAACCCATGGTTGACGAGCTGATCCGCAACGGCGTAAAGCCGCGAGGCAAGGCGGAGCGGGTGGACGCGATCGAAGCAACGGCCCGGGCGCTCGAGAAATCCCTGTCTGCGGACGATATCAGAGGCATGGGCGCTTCCGTACAGAGCAGGAAGGGATCCATGCCGCTCTTTACAAGTGCAGTGAACACGTCAGCCTATTTTGCCGGAAGCGGCATGTCCGCAAAGACGGCAACGCGCATTGTACGGGATGCGGTGAACAGCGGCTATTCCGAGCGGGACCTGGACGGCATGGTGAGACGGACCGCCGAAGAGATGCGGCGGGGAAAAAGCGCCGAGGATGCCGGCCTGGGCATGGAACGGGGGAATATGGGCGGACGCGGCATGGAGCAGGACATGGGCGGCGGCCGCGGCATGGGTTCAGGCTCAGGTTCAGGCTCGGGATCAGGGATGGGCAGCATGGGAGGACGCAGGAAGTGATCAGGCTTCCGGCCTGATCTTGAACGATGTTCAAAATAAAGTCGGATCGCCCATCAAGCGGCGAAAAATGCACAAGGAGGAACAAAGTATGAAACGGATATTCGGATTGATCGGAGCGCTCGTGCTGGTGCTTGCAGTGGCGGGTGCAGTATGGGCAGCGGAAACCAAGGAAGAAAAAGCGCTCAATAAGCAGGCAGGAGAGATCAGTGCAACGGCAAAGACCAGCCAGGGCGAAAAGGTCGTTATGGGACGGCTCGAAAAGGAATTCAACGTGACCGATACCCAGGTCCAGGGTCTCAGGGACAAGAAGCTCGGATACGGCGAGATTGCCGTCGTTCTCTCGCTGTCCTCAAAGATGGCCGGAGGCGTGACGGATGCAAACATCCAGCAGGTCATGACCCTGCGCCAGGGACCGCCTACGATGGGATGGGGTGAGATCGCCAAGAAGCTCGGCGCCAAGCTCGGGCCCACGGTTTCCCAGGTAAGGACCATGAACAGGGAAACGAGCCGGGAAATGAAAGGCGGAAAAGAGCAGGGAATGGGAAGTCATCAGGGACAACAGGGCAATATGGGCCACGAGGGCATGGGCCGCGAAGGGGCAGGCGGCGGATCGGGCATGTCCCACGGTAAAGGCCGGTAACTAACCAACGATAGAAAGACTTTTTTACGAAGGGCTGTCTTTCATGCTTTCTGAGTGGTATATTCAGAAACAAAGAAGATAGTCCTTCGTTTTATTTTAAATCCCACGGTACTGGAGCGATGCTATGAATGATAGTCAGATGAAAGGCCGCGCACGTTCCGGCGCAGGCGCAGCTCTTATCCTCGCATCCGCAGTCCTCGCTTGTTTCCTTTTTCCCGGGAAAGCCGGGGCCGGAACGATCCTCGATGCTGAACTCCGGTTTACTTACGAAGACAACGTCGTGGGCCTGCTTTCCGATCAGCCGCAGGGACGGGGCGGCAATGTCAGCCCGACCATGATGGCCATGGGCGGGAGCATGGGGGGCGGGAACGGGAGGTACACGGGCGCCGGATCAAGCACGCAATCTCCAGGAGATTTCTCGGCAACCTTGTCCGCCGAAGCGGGAAAATACGAGTCTCTGGGAAAGAGCTCGGAAATATTCGCAAAAGGATTTGCCGAACACACGTCCTACGATACCTACACGGACCTCGATGCCACGATCGGCGGGGTGAGCGCAGGTATTAATGCAAACTTGAGTGATACTATATCGGGACGCGTGGCGCTCATCGGCAAGGTCAAGCGCTTTGGCGACAGCCAGCGGGACAGCACTTCCTACGGAGGAACCGTTGGTGTTAAAGAAAAGCTCGCTCGCGAGTTCTGGCTCCGCGAGTTCGTCGAGTATGAGATAAACCATGCCGACAACCCGGGATTCAGCTACTCGGGAACGACGCTCGGCGCTGGTGCGGGCTATGAGCTCACCCGAAATACGCTCCTGGCACTCGGCTACAGCTATCTGGTCCAGGAGTACAATGAACCATCGGGCGCCGAGATGAAGACCAACACTGTTTATGTAAGCGCCGAACAGACGCTGACTAGGTCCTGGTCCGTTGCCGGCGAATACGATCTGCAAGTCAGCAAAACGAACATAGCCGGGACGAGCACGATTGACGATATTTTTTCAGTGGCGCTGCGGTATAGTTATTAACGTGGAGAGCGCCCCGAGAGAGGATGACCATCAAACTCCGCAATCATTCCGCCATTTCTGCTAGATGACTTAAGAAGCGATTAAAATCCCTGTCTTTCGCAAAGAGGCCTGAAGCGTCATGCTGCCGGCCGCATCCACAGGGGATGCACATAAAAAAAAGCAGGACAGCCTTTTGGCTGTCCTGCTTTCGATCGTACTCCTGGCGCTCAATACTGTCCCTGCGGTCCGCCCATCATTCCGCCGCGCCCCCGCATCTCGCCGCGCTTTTCTCTCATCTCGGACATGTGTTTTTGCCTGCAGGCCCGCAGGTCGGCATCGCTTTTCGCAGCCTGTACGCATGCTTTTCCCTCTTGCAGGCTGGCGATCCGCTCGTCGAGGATCTTAAGAATATTGGCTTGCCTCTCCTCGAACGTTGCGCGGGGGGCATTCTGCGGCTGACCGCTTTCGGTTGCGAACGCCGGTACTGCAAAGACAAACGACAGTAGAGCTGCTGCTATGAACGTTCTTTTCATGTTTCCTCCTTGTGGCCCTTGGCCGTATTGTCAATGGTTCCACCGCTCTGTGGCGCGGCATGCGCTCCTGCTGCAGGCGTCCTTTGCAGGATTAATCAGAGTCGTCTGATTCCTGATTGAACAATTTGCTTGTAAAGCAGCCCAGCATAACAAATGAGACACGAGGGTTCGTAAAAAGTTTAGCAGAGGAACGAAAATAAAGCGGGGAGCGTCTTGTCCTTTAACGTTGCACTTTCGCGCACGTTTCAGCATTTCGCAGCATACGGAAGAATTGTCTGCGCGTCGCTTGAATTTTACCATCGTCGGGGCTGTGAACGTTCATGACGATAAAGAGGTTGCCCGCAATGCAAAGTTATCCAAGGACCACGCGCACGTCCAGCGCAGCCGCACCCCGCGCGTAGATGCGTACGGGGTTCAAATCGATTTCCTTGATCCCGGGCTGATCGTCCAGAAGTTTCGACAAGTTGGTGATGACCAGGTGCACCGCTTCCTCGTCGAGCGCCGGGCTTCCGCGGAAACCTTTCAAAAACATGCCAGCCCTCGTTTGCGAGATCATGTCCTTCATCTCTTCATGGTTCAAGGGGAGAATGCCGAACACGGCGTCCTTCAGCGCTTCCACCCAGACGCCGCCGAGCCCGAAGGCCACGGCCGGGCCGAACTGTCCGTCACGCAAACCGCCGATCAGAAGCTCCAGACCCTGCGGCATCATCTTCTCGATCAAAAACCACCGGATCTTTGCCTGGGGAGCGCGCGCCTTGATCATGTTTTTCATCGTCGTGATGGAAGCCGCAAGACCGGCGGCAGTCGTGATATTCAGCATCACGGCGCCCGCGTCGGTCTTATGCAGGATGTCGGGGGAGACGGCCTTCAACACGACGGGAAAACCGAGCGTCTCGCCCGCGGCAATGACCGCCTTCGGATCTGTTGGCTCGACGAGCACGTACCGCGGCACGATGACGCCGACTGAACGGACGAGGTCCTTGGCCTCGTGCTCGAAGAGCGTTGTGCGGTTCTCTTTTAACGCGCCTGCTATGATCTCTTTGGGAGTTTTCATAAGATTATCGTCATGGAAAAATCTTTCAGGAGAAATGGAGAAGCCTTCACTTTCACCTTTCCCCTTCCAGGTTTGATCGCGTTTTATCGTCTCTGTTCTTCGTTTTCAGTCCGCAGCTTATTTGCACCCTTCCCGATTTTTCGTCGCCTTCCGGAGCGCGGAAAGCGCCCGTACGGCCCGTTCCGGAGAAGGGTACACGGGAATGCCGAGCTTTAAAAGCGCATGCATGGCCTCGTGCGTATAGCCGAGCCCCTGCAGGATGCAGCAGGTGACCGGCTTTTTTGCCTCATGGCAGGCCTGGGCGATCATCTTTGTCGCGTCTTCCGTTACCGTGGTCGCTCCCATGAGCACGATGACGATGGCCGCGTCATAGTGCGGCAGCGCCTCTTTGAGCGCGGTGTAGTAGTCCTCGTTCCTGCCGCTTCCGGTCAAGTCAATGGGATTGTTTTTCCCGAAGAAGGTTGGGAAGGCCCCTCCGAGCTTTGTCCTGACCTCGTCGGGAAGACGCGGCATGGTGAATCCTTCCACCTCCGCCTGGTCCGATGCCGCAACAGCCATGCCGCCGCCGTTCGTGACGATCAAAAGCCGGTTTCCCACGCACGGGTAGTCCATGAGCGCAACGGCTTTTGCCGCGTCGATCACGTGGTCGAACCCGTAGGCTTCCACCGCGCCGGCCTGCCGGAAGGCGGCCTGGTACAGGCCGTACTTGCCGGCGAGCGTTGCCGTGTGCGATGCCACGGCAGCAGCGCCCAGTTCCTGCTTGCCTGCTTTCCAGATGACGAGCGGTTTTTTTGCGGCGAAGGCTTTTGCCGCGGCCAAAAACTTCCTGCCGTCGGCCACGGATTCCATATACATGGCAACAGCGCCGGTCTGCGCGTCGTCGGCAAAGTAGTCGAGAGCATCGGCGTCGTCCACGTCCAGCCGGTTTCCGTAGTTCACCGCCTTCGCGATGCCCAGGCCGTCTCGGGCGAGGGCTTCCATGAGAATGACGGTGATGGCGCCGCTCTGGGAGATGATCGACAACCGCCCCGGCGCCGGCCGCGCCCCTCGTTCGCGGGAAACAAAGAAACTATCGAGCCCGTTGTCCGTGTTATACACGCCGAGGGCGTTCGGGCCGATGACCCGGATGCCCATCTGCTTCGTCTTGGCCCCGATCCGCTGCTGCATCCGGACGCCGTCCTCGCCCGCTTCAGCGAACCCGGAACTGATCAGGATGACGCGGCGGATGCCTTTTGCACGGACCGCGTCGATCTCCTGCTCCACAAGCATGGCGGGAAGCGCGATGATGGCCAGGTCGATTTCATCGGGAATCGCCGCAACTGACGGATAGCATCGGTGGCCCAGAAGCGTTTCGTGCTTCGGGTTCACGGGAAATACAGCGCCCTTAAAATGCGATAAGTTCTCAAGGATGGCCGTGCCGGGTTTTAACGGGTTGTCCGTGGCGCCGATCAAAGCGACACTCGTGGGATAGAAGAAGCCGTGAAGGTCGTGTGCCATGTTATAAAAATAGCACACTTTATCGGAGAAAGGAAAGACTATTTCTGCGGACCAACGCCTGGCCGGCGATTGAAGAATTCCCGTGCGCGGGAAATCAAAGGATTTTAAAGCCGACCCGCTTGCGCTTTCATGACAAGCGCAGAGGAAATAAATCTGCGTAATTTTCTGCAATAATGCGCGTTCTATTCTCCATTCCAATATAAATAAAATTTATCGACGAACGGTAAAAATAGTTTGACAGGCGGCCCGCCCGCGCCGTATATTATCATCCGCCGACAAGCGGCCGGATCGGTTCAATCAACATTATTGGCAAGGAGTTGTAGAAATGAAACTGGAAGACATCGGGAGCAGGAGAACTGGTATGGTAAGAAAGAATTGCTGGGAACACAAAAACTGCGGCCGCTTTCCGGGCGGCCCGAAAGCCGAGGAGTTCGGCGTATGCCCTGTGACTGTTCATCAGGACCTGAACGGGGCCCATGGCGGTAAAAACGCCGGGCGTGCGTGCTGGGTGATCGCGGGGTCGCTCTGCGGCGGACAGATCCAGGGCACCTATGCGCAGAAGCTGACCAACTGCTGGCGCTGCGATTTTTTCAATGACGTGAAAAAGGATGAAGACCCGACCGATCATGGCTTTTCCGCAACGCGGCTGGGCATGGAAAAAGTCATCGAAAAAGTTCGAAAATAAAATTTTTTTTCTCAGCAGAGGGCGCAGGGAATTTACAACAGTACGAGATTCCGCCACTGCGCCCTCTGTTGCGTTTTCGCCTCGCTTTTTCGCCACGTATGATCAATATCATAGCTTTTTCCGCACGAGCGGCGTACACTTAAACACATGAGCTTACCCAGAACATATCTTCGACCGCTCCGGTATGCTGTGCAGATCGGCTTTTTCCTCCTCACGCTTGCTATCGGCTATCAATTCTACGAGTTCGTCCGGCACTTTGAAGCTCCTGGCCACCCTTTTGTCGAGCGCCCTTCCTCTGTCGACGCTTTTCTCCCGATCGGCGGGCTCATGGCTTTCAAGTATTTCCTGCTGACCGGCATTGTCGAACCCGTGCATCCTTCCGGCTTCATCATGTTCGCCGCCATCCTCGGCGTTTCGCTCGTTGTAAAAAAAGGCTTCTGCGGCTGGATCTGCCCGATCGGCACGCTGTCGCAGTACGTCTGGATGGCGGGAGAAAAAATCTTCAACAGGAACTTCCGCCTCGGTCCCTTCACGGACATCTCGCTTCGCTCCATTAAATATGTTCTCCTCGGCCTCTTCCTTTTCTTGATCGGCATCGCCATGCCGCCGAACATGATGGCCCTGTTCTTCATCGCCGACTATTACAAAGTCGTGGACGTGCGGATGATGAAGTTCTTTACCGAAATGACCGCAATCACAATGTGGGTCCTGATCGCGCTTGGAGCGCTTTCCCTGTTGTATAAAAACTTCTGGTGCCGCTACCTCTGCCCCTACGGCGCGCTCCTCGGGCTTCTTTCACGCATGAGCCCTTTCAAGGTCCGCAGGAACGAGGAGAAGTGCACTCACTGCCATGCCTGCACCGAGCACTGTCCCACCCTGATCGACGTGGAGAGCAAAGCGGTCGTGAAATCCGAGGAATGTTTCGGGTGCATGACCTGCGTGAGCCACTGCCCCTCGGAAGGCGCGCTCGACCTTACGGTCAATACCGGCAAAAAAGTCAGCGTTGTAAAACCCTGGCTCTTCCCAATTATCCTGATCGTGCTGTTCTATCTCGTGATCGGCATCGGCATGGTCACGGACAACTGGCATTCGAAGATCCCGAATGAGGATTATCAACAGTTGATCCCGGAAGTGCAAAAAGAATATTTGAACCGGTAGTGCAAGTCACCTCTCCCTTGTTCTTGTCAGCAGACAAACTAAGCCCCCGCTGTCAACACGCGGATTAACCGTTGCATTTTGAGAAAAACTGTAATATTCTCAATTTACAATGCCCCTTTCACTCAACGAAATCAAAGACCGCGCCCTGGGGTTCTCCCGTGAATGGGAGAATGCGACGGCCGAGCGCGCCGAAGCGCAGACCTTTTGGAACGAGTTTTTCAATGTCTTCGGCGTGTCGCGCAGGCGGCTGGCGAGCTTCGAGGAACCGGTCAAGCGCGCGCGGAAGCGATTCGAGGAAAAAGGCGGCAAGGGCGGCTTCATCGACCTTCTGTGGAAGGGAATGCTCATCGCCGAGCACAAGTCTCTCGGCAAGGACCTCGATTCAGCGTATCAACAGGCGCTGGAATACTTTGAAGGCCTGGCTGAGCGCGATCTCCCCCGTTACATCATCGTTTCGGACTTCGCCCGCATCCGGCTCTATGATCTCGATTCCAAAACAGAGAATGAAATCCCCCTCAGAGACCTGTACAAAAACATAAAGCTCTTCGGTTTTATCGCGGGCTACACGACCCAGCAAATAACCGAACACGATCCCGTCAATATCAAGGCCGCCGAACGCATGGGCAAACTGCACGATCGCCTTCGTGCGTCGGGCTATTCCGGCCACAACCTCGAAGTCCTTCTCGTACGCCTGCTGTTCTGTCTTTTTGCTGAAGACACCACGCTGTTCGATTCCAAGGGGTCCTTCCGGGATTTTCTCGAAAACAACACGAAGGAAGACGGCTCAGATCTGGGGCCGCAGCTGTCGCTCCTGTTCCAGGTGCTGAACACGAGAGAGGACAAGCGGCAGGAAAACCTCAAAGAGACCTTCGGCGCTTTTCCCTATGTGAACGGCAAGTTGTTCGAGGAAGCGCTCCCGATCTCCGCCTGCGACAGCGCGATGCGCGGGCTCCTGCTCGATTGCTGCGCTCTCGACTGGCAGCGAATATCTCCGGCCATCTTCGGCGCCTTGTTCCAGTGTGTGATGGACGAAGAAGGTTCAGCACGTCGTCGGAATCTCGGCGCTCACTATACCAGCGAAGAAAATATCCTGAAGCTGATCAAACCGCTTTTCCTTGATGACCTCTGGGCCGAGTTTGAGGCAGCCAAGCGTAATACGAGCAAACTCTTTGAGCTGCACAAAAAACTCGCCCGGCTTAAGTTCTTCGACCCTGCCTGCGGCTGCGGAAACTTCCTTGTTATCGCCTACCGGGAGCTGAGAAAGCTGGAGCTTGAAATATTGAGAGCGGCGCTCAAAACGGAGAAGGGTCAGCGGTATACGGATATCTTTGGTTTGATCCAGGTGGATGTGAACCAATTTTACGGCATAGAGATCGAGGAGTTCCCGGCGCAGATCGCGCAGGTTGCCCTCTGGCTCACGGACCATCAGATGAATGAGAAGGTGTCCGAAGAATTCGGCCAATACTTCCGCCGCCTGCCGCTCATTCACTCCGCGTCGATCCATTGCGGCAATGCCTTGCAAATGGACTGGAACAAAGTAATCTCCGCTGAGCATGTGGACTATATCTTCGGCAATCCGCCGTTTGTGGGGAAACAGTTTCAGAACGCCGAACAGAAGGCCGATATGGAGAGGATTTTTGCAAATGTCAAAGGTGCTGGCGTACTTGATTATGTAACAGCGTGGTATTTGAAAGCTGTGCATTATGTGAAGGGTGATGACAGGATGGCGGGTCTCCTCGACAATCTGCCGGACATGCCAAAGCCGCCGCACGAACGAGTGAAGATGGCATTTGTTTCGACCAGCTCTATCACGCAGGGTGAGCAGGTTGGCGTTCTGTGGGCTGAGTTAATGAGACTCGGCGTGAAGATTTATTTTGCGCACCGTACATTCAGTTGGAGCAATGAAGCGCGCGGACGGGCTGCTGTGCATTGCGTGATCATCGGTTTTGCTTTACACGACAACAGCCGCAAGACGATCTATGATTATCCTGATTTGAACAGCGAACCGCACGCACGAACGGCAAACAATATTAACCCCTATCTTGTGGATGCGCCGGATGTTCTTTTGCCAAAAAGAAATGAACCGCTTGCTAATGTGCCACAGATGCGGTATGGCAGCAAGCCTGTTGATGGCGGTCATTTGCTCTTAACAAATGAGGAGAAGGCGGAGTTTCTGGCTGCTGAGCCGAATGCGAAAAAGTATATAAAGCGCTTCCTCGGAGCAGATGAGTTTCTCTATAACATCGACCGGTGGTGCTTATGGCTCAAAGATATATCTCCTGCCGAGTTGAAAGCCATGCCGTCTGTTTTGAAACGCGTGGATGCTGTTAAAAGCATGAGACTCGCAAGTGCGAAGGAACCAACGCGTGAAATGGCCGCTTATCCGACGCTCTTTGCCGAAGACAGGCAACCAAGCCGTGATTACATTATCGTGCCGGAAGTCTCCTCGGAACGAAGACAGTACCTGCCTATCGGCTTCGTTTCAAAATCTATAGTGTCGAGCAATCTAAATTATACGATTCCTGATGCCACTCTTTTTGTATTCGGCGTGATCAGTTCGAGTATGCACATGGCTTGGATACGTAATGTTGCAGGAAGACTTAAAAGTGATTTCCGATACTCAAGTCAGCTTGTTTACAATACTTTCCCCTGGCCGAGCGGTCCAACTGAGAAACAGAAAGCATCTATTGAAAAAGCCGCGCAGGGTGTTCTTGACGCACGGGCGGCACATCCCGATGCTTCGCTAGCCGACCTGTACGATCCTGTTGCCATGCCGCCGGACTTGCGTAAAGCGCATCAGGCGTTGGACAAGGCCGTGGATGCCGCTTACGGGAAAAAGACTTTCGCCTCCGATGCCGAGCGCGTGGCATATCTTTTTGAGTTGTACCATAAGTACACGAGTTTGCTGCCGGCGCCGGAAGCATCCAAGCGTCGCAAGAAAAGTAAATAACGTCCTTTCAGTTTCTTCCTAACCCGGCCAAGCCGGAACTAAAGGCGTCTCTCGCAAAGCTCGCAAAGTACGCCAAGAAAAGCAAGCGGGGCTTTTGTCCTAAAATAAAGGCTAACGTTTTGGACTTTCTTTGCGACCTTTGCGCACTTTGCGAGAAATATTCTTGCCATTTTGGGTAGATTTTAATTCGTAACTTACTAAGCCTCCACGCGTTGCCTTCAAAGAACACATCATCTTTCCATAGAGCCACAAAGCCTGTATAACTCCAGCGCGATAAGGCAGGGCCTTTTTACGGGACCTCCTTTCCTCCGAGATCACACAAAAAAAGGAGGGCTTTCGCCCTCCTTAAAGTTAAAACTTGTGGCACTATGCGCAGTGTAGCGCCTTACGGGATCGTGATGTTGATCCCCGAAACATTACCGTTGGAGATCGTCACCGGATTGGAAGCGTATGCTGCTGCGGGATCAGTAACATCGCACGTGTTGTTGTTGTTCGCATCCACGCATGCTCCTACATAGTAGGTGCCGTTCGGTATGTTCGTGATGGTGTAGGAGCCTCCGGCGCCGGGCGCCATCCCTATCCCGTAGTTACAGGTGGTAAAGGTGTTGTCGGTGCATGCGCCGATCAAAATGTTACTGGTCTTATTAACGTCATTGTTCGTCACCGTCCCGGAAATGGAATAGGTGGTGGTGCCGCCGCTGGAGATCGAAAACGTTGCATGGTTCTGACCTACGTTGCCGTTGCTGTCATTCACTGCGATCCACCAATCGTAATTCGTTCCCGGCGTAAGCGCTGACTGGCTTGCGCTGCCGTCGGTATTATAAAGTACGGACAGCTGCGAGCTCAACATGCCGGACGGACCGTTGTTCGGGTAGGACCAGATCCAGTTCCCGCCGTTTTGCTGTTGAATTGTTAAATCATAAGTATAACCGCCCGCAGGAGCAGATGACGGCGCGGACCAGGTAAAGGTCGGCGTGGTGTCGCTGATAACGCCTGTCGGCGAGACCGGCGTAGCCAGATTGCTCGTGCCGACCAAACCCGTGACCGAGACCGTGACTGTTTCCGACGTGCCGTCGGAATAGGTCACATTGACGGTATAGGCGTCTCCGATGGTCGGCGCCGTTGTTCCCAGCCATATGTAGTCTTGGAGGTTGTTGTAGAACCTGCCGAGATCGAGCGGGAGCGGGATATTGGGACCGGACATCACGGTGGCCTTGTCAGCCCTCTTCATAATGTCCCTGATGCGGAAATTCACGTTGTAGCTGTGGTTCGTTCCGTTCAGGTCGTGAATCGTGTTCACGGCGGAAACGCTGTTGGTGTTCGGCAAAGTGATGCTCTTGCCCGTGATATTGGAGCCTGCAACCGTGAACGCGGGCATGGCGTCGAAGTTCGGCAATTTGTCGCCGAGGCCAAAATAGCCGTTGTCATCCATGTCCACAAAAGCGAACAGGAAATACGTTCCCGGCGGTACGCCCGTGACCGTGAAGTTGGCCGGGCTGGTGGGGCTCGTAATAAATGTGCCGTAGAAATTACCATTCGACTTCGACTGGTCTACTATGCCGACCCACAGCCGGTGGCCGGCGGC
>JAJXTW010000060.1 GCA_021783455.1 Nitrospirota bacterium
CCGATCTTTTTCGACATCCAGTCGGACACGTACATTGGCCACCTCCGGTCGTGTTGTCTGCTCTATTGGCATGCCGTCTTTGCGAGCGGCCGAAGGGAGCGCGGCAATCTCCTCTTCCGGAGCGAGAGTGCTTCGTCGCTTTGCTCCTCGCAATGACACCTGAAGTATATCAAACTCACAGCCCCAGATACGCTTTTTTCACATGTTCATTGTTCAGCAGCGCTTCACCCTTGTCCTTGAGCACGACCCTGCCGGTCTCGAGCACGTAACCGCGGTCCGCGATCCTGAGGGACTGGAACACGTTCTGCTCTACCAGCATGATAGTTACCCCCTGCTTCCTGATCTCGGCGATGATCTCGAAGATGGACTTCACCAGGAGCGGCGAAAGACCGAGGGACGGTTCGTCGAGCAGCAGCAGCTTCGGGTCCGCCATGAGCCCGCGCGCGATGGCGAGCATCTGCTGTTCGCCGCCCGACATGGTGCCGCCAAGCTGCTTTTCCCGCTCCTTGAGACGCGGGAACATGGTAAACACCCGGTCCATGTTCAGATCGCGTTTCTTTCGCGCGCTGGCAATGAAGGATCCCATCCGCAGGTTCTCCATGACCGTCATTTGGGGAAAGATCTTCCTGCCTTCGGGGACCTGGACCACACCCTGCTCCACGACCTCGTGGGCCGCGCATTTCGTGATATCCACGTTATTGAAGGTAATGCTGCCGGAGCCGGGTTTTACGAGCCGCGATATGTTTTTGAGCAGCGTTGACTTGCCCGCCCCGTTCGCGCCCACGACGGTGACGATCTCCCCTTCCTGCACCTCGATGTCCACGCCCCAGAGCACTTTGAGATCGCCGTAGCTGAAGTTCAGGTTCCCGATCTTAAGCATCGCTTTCTCCGAGATATGCTTGAATGACCGCTTTGTTCGCAACGATCTCCCGGGGGTTGCCTTCCGCGAGTTTTTCACCGGAATTCAGGACAACGATCCTGTCGGAGACGCGCATGATCGCCCGCATGTTGTGCTCGATGACCATCTGGGTGATGCCCAGCTTTCTGACATCGAGTATCAGCTGGATGAGCTCCTCGCTTTCAGCCGGATTGAGCCCGCCCATGACCTCGTCCAGGAGCAAGAGCTTCGGCTGCGTGGCGAGCACGCGGGCGACCTCCAGTTTTTTGCGCTCGCCGATGGGCAGGCTGCCTGCGCGGGCATCCAGCCGCTGTTCAAGATGGACGACCTTGATCTGCTCCATCGCCATTTCGCGCGCTTTGGTCAGCGAGTTCGTCCTGCAGAGTGCGCCGACCATGACATTGTCCACGACGCTCATCCTGGCGAGCGGCCGGACCTTTTGCCAGGTGCGGGCCATGCCGAGCTTGCAAACGGCGTCGGGGTGAAGTCCATTCATGCGTTTGTTGTAGAACACGATCTCTCCGCGCGACGGAGGATAATAGCCGGTGATGCAGTTGAACAGCGTGGTCTTGCCGGCGCCGTTCGGGCCGATCAGTCCCATGATCATCCCTTGCTGTACTTCAAAAGAAATGTCGGAATTGGCCGCAAGGCCGCCGAAAAACTTGCTCACGCGCTGGATCTTCAGAATGGCCATCAGGCAGTCTCCTTCCGCTTGCTTGCGAGGAGCTTTTTGATGAACCCGAGTATGCCGTCGGGCATGAACAGGATCACGACCACCAGAAGGATGCCGTAGATCAGGACGTGGGCATGGGACAATTGTTCCTTTAAAAAGGTCCCGATCGGCGAATCCTCTTTTACCAGGCCGGAGTCGATCAGGGCCTGGGCGATCATATTGCTCCGCAGGGCCTCGGAGAACGGGACCAGCACCACGGCGCCGACCATCGGGCCCAAGACGGTGCCGATGCCGCCGATGATGCAGGTCATGACGATCTGGACCGACAGGCCCAGGTCCAGGACCGTGCCCGGATCGATGAAGCCTACATAGAGGCCGTAAAGGCTGCCGGCCAGGGACGTGAAAATGGCCGAGATGGCAAGGGCCGCGTTCTTATACAGGGTCAGATTGATGCCGAGAGAGTGCGCCGCGTCCTGGTCCTCCCGAATGGCCTGGAAATAGTAACCGAGCTTTGAATTCTGCACAAGCCGGGTCGCGAGGATGACCGCGATCGCGATCACCAGCCCGATGTAATAAAAAGGGACCTTGGACATGAAGTCGGTAATGACCGCATTTCCGATCTTGAACGGAGGGACCTCGGTGATCAGGATGCCTTCGGCGCCGTTCGTCAGACCGGGCAGGTTCAGGGCGGAGACGCGGAAGATCTCGGCCACGGCGATCGAGGCAAGAACGAAATAGGGGCCGCGGAGGCGGAAACAAATGGAGCCGATGACCAGGCCGGTCGCCACTGCCACGGCAACGCCGGCCCAGACGCCGTACCAGGGAGCGATGTGCCGGTATTGGAGCAGGATCATGGTGGTGTAGGCGCCGACGCCGAAGTAAGCGGCATGGCCGACAGAGTACTGGCCGGTGTAGCCGCCCAGGATGTTCCAGGCCGACCCCATGATGACGCTGATGAAAATAAGGATCATGATGTGGAGCGCATAGGTGCTCGTCACGAACTTCGGGAGCAAAAAGAGCAGAATGATGGCAGCCACTGTCAGCAGTAAAGGCAGTGTGGCGATCCCTCGTATGTTAGCTGTCAATGATTTCATATTCATATTTTCAAAACCGGAAAAGCAGGAATCAAAAGGCGTCTCCCGTCCCCTGTTCGTGCGATAACGCAGGCACAAGCAGAGCAAACAGGGTTTCATAATTATCTTACATTTTTCTCCGCGACCTCCGCGCCTCCGCGAGAAAACATTTTTCTCCTGTCAATCCTTCGACGTGCCCAAGAGCCCCGAGGGCTTGAACAGGAGCACAAGCAGAAACAGGATAAATACGATGACGTCCTTCCACCCGGACCCGATGTAAACGCCGCCGACCGATTCGGCAACGCCGATGAGCACCCCGCCGAGCGTCGCGCCCACAATGCTGCCCATGCCGCCGAGCACGGTTATCACGAAGGCTTTGAGCGTGAAGACGCTCCCCACTTGCGGAAAGATATAGTACGTGGGCGATATGAGCGCGCCTGCGGTGCCGGCCAGGGCGGACCCGATCCCGAAAGCGATGATCGACATGCGCTTGACATTGATCCCCATGAGCTGCGCGGCCTCGCGGTCCTGCGCCGTGGCGCGGATCGCCTGGCCCATGTCGGTCTTGTACAGAAACCAGTACAATGCGGCGGTGATGGCCACGGTGATGGCAAAGGAGACGACCAGCGGTTCGGAGACCGAGATCCCCAGGATCTCGACGCTGCTGGAGGAATAGGTCGTCGTCAGGATCTTGTAATCCGACGTGAAGGCAAGCATGACCGTGTTGCTCATGACCAGGCCCATGCCGATGGTCAGCAGGATCTGGTTCTGGGGCAGGGCATTGAGCGCCCGGTTGATGAAAACCTTTTGAAGAAACGCGCCGAACAGGAACATGAGCGGAATGGTTATGACGATCGAGACAAAGGGGTCGATGTGAAACACCGTGAAAAGAAAATAGGTCATGTACATGCCGATCATCAGGATGTCGCCGTGGGCAAAGTTGATCACCCGCATGACGCCGAAGATGATGGTCAGGCCGATGCCGATCAAGGCGTATACGCCGCCGATAAGGATGCCGCTGATGAGAGACTGAAAAAAGACGATCATATAATATAAGAAATAGGAGCAAGGGGCAAGCAGCAAGGAAGTCAACTGCCCTGGCACATGATCCTTGCTGCCTGCCCCTTCAAATTGCGTTACTTTTTCCAGCCCGGGAAGGGCCAGATGGGCTTCTTGACCGCATCTTTGAGCGGCCACACGGTCTCGTGCTTTCCGTTCTGCACCTGTTCCACGAGCATCACGGCCTTGCGCTGATTCTGATAGCCGTCGTAATCCTGGAACCGCACCTCGCCGAGAATGCCGTTCCAGTGCCCGGTGGTCAGCGCCTCGCGCGTTTTTTCCCGGTCGCCGCCCGCTGCAGCAGCAGCCTGGCCCATGATCATCATCGATTCATAAGCGCAGGCCGCATGGTACGTCGGCGCTTTGCCGAATTGTTTCACATAGCGTTTAAACCAGGCCTTGGATCCGGCCCAGGGCGCTTCTTCGGTCCACTGGGTCGAGGAAAAAACGCCGTTGCTGATCTCCTTCTCCTTGGCGAACTGCGCCACCGAGAAACCGGCGCCTGCGCCGAGGAAGGCCATGGGCGACAGCCCGATCTCGCGCGATTGCCGCATCAGCAGGATGGCGTCTGCGACATAAGATACCATGAACACGAGGTCAGGGTTCGTCGCCTTTACCTTCGCGAGCGTGGAGCGATAGTCGGGCGACCCTTTGGAATAGGCCTCTTCGAAAACCACCTTGATGCCTTTCTTCTCGGCGATCTCTTTGGCGCTCTTCGCCCCGGACACGCCGAAGTCGGTGTTCTCGTTCAGGATCGCCATGGTCTTTGGTTTGCCGAGGGTCGTGGCAAGATCGATCAGAACGCCGGCATAGTCACCTGTTGTCCCCGAAACCCGAAACACCCACTTGAAACCCTGGCGCGTGATCTCTTCCTTCGATGCCGCCGGTATGATCACCGGGATCTTGTAGCGCTCCGCCAGTTTCGCGTCCGCATTCGCGGTAGCTGACGTGTACGGGCCGACAATGCCGACCACGTTGTCCCGGGTAGCGAGCTTCTCGAATGCGGCAAGCGATTTATCTGGCTTGCCGGTGTCGTCCTCTTTGACCAGGTCGACGTCGATGCCTTTTGCCTTCAGGTCCTCGATCGCAAGCGTGACGCCGTTCGTCAGGTTCTCGCCGATCGGCGCCTCAGGCCCGGTGATCGAGTTGATGAAGCCGAGCTTCACGGTGCCCGCCAGAGCAACAGCAGGCAAAACAAACATCACAGCCAGCAGTAATGCTACCAACTTCTTCATGGTAATACCTCCCTTTTCCTTTAGGATAGTGTACCGAGTGAATTGCCATGCTCCTTTCAGCTTCCCGTCATCTGTGCCTTGATGAACTCCCGGTTCAGCTTTGCGATGAATTTAACCTTGATCCCTTTGGGGCAAACGGCCTCGCATTCGTAATGATTGCTGCAATTGCCAAAGCCTTGAGCAAGCATCTCCTCGGTCATGGCACAGACCCGCCGCGCGGCCTCGATCTTTCCCTGCGGCAGCATGGCCAGGTGCGATACTTTTGCCGCGGTAAAGAGCATGGCTGAACCGTTCGGGCAGGCCGCTACGCAGGCCCCGCACCCGATGCACTCGGCCGCGTCCATGGCAATGTCGGCATCATGCTTCGGTATCAGGAGTGTGTTGCCGTCAGGCACGCCGCCGGTGTGAACAGAGATATAGCCGCCGGACTGGATGATCTTGTCAAAGGCGCCCCGGTCCACGATCAGGTCCTTGATCACGGGAAAGGCCTTTGCGCGGAACGGTTCTATATACAGCGTATCGTTGTCCTTGAAGTGGCGCATGTGGAGCTGGCAAAGTGTGGTCTTCTTTCGCGGCCCGTGCGGCACCCCGTTCACGACCTGGCCGCACATGCCGCAGATGCCTTCCCGGCAATCGCTGTCGAAGGCGATGGGCTCTTCTCCTTTGACGATCAACCCCTCGTTCACGACATCGAGCATCTCCAGGAAGGACATGTCGCTGGAGATGTCCTTCGCTTCGTATTGGACGAGACGGCCGGGGTCTTTTGAACTTTTTTGGCGCCAGACGTATAAGGTCAGGTTCATGTCAAAACCTCAACACATAAATCAGTTTCGCCACTGAGACACAGAGTCACGGAAAAAACTTATCTTGAAAATTCCTTTCCACTTTTTGAACTAATAATTCTCTCAGTGTCTCCGCGTCTCCGTGGCAAGTACTATCATTTATAACTTCTCACTGCCAGATGCGCATGCTCAAACACCAGCGGTTCCTTGTGAAGCTCCGGTTCTTTGTCAACGCCCTTATGCTCCCAGGCGGAAACATAGCTGAAATGTTTATCGTCCCGGAGCGCTTCGCCCTCCGCGGTCTGGTGCTCGACGCGGAAGTGTGCGCCGCAGGATTCGTCGCGCTGCAGGGCATCATGCGTCAAGAGTTCGGCGAACTCCAGAAAGTCTGCAACGCGGCCTGCTTTTTCGAGTTCCTGGTTCAGCTCCCTGCCGCTGCCGGGGACGGTCACGTTCTTCCAGAACTCAGCGCGAATTTCAGGGATGCGCTTGAGCGCTTCTTTCAAGCTCGCCTCGCTTCTCGACATGCCCACATTGTTCCACATGAGCTTGCCAAGCTCACGGTGAAATTCATGGGCGGTTTTTTTGCCTTTGATGGCGAGCAGCCGTTTGGTGAAGGCCTCGACCTCTTCGCAGGATTTCTTAAATTCCGGGGCGTCAGGCGCAACCACGCCCGGTTTTGTATCAGCCAGATAATTGGCAATCGTGTAGGGGATGATGAAGTAGCCGTCCGCAAGCCCCTGCATGAGCGCGCTCGCGCCGAGGCGGTTCGCGCCATGGTCGGAGAAGTTTGCCTCGCCCAGGACGAACAGTCCGCGGACGTTGCTTTCCAGGTTGTAGTCCACCCAGAGACCGCCCATGGCATAGTGCGGCGCGGGGTAGATGCGCATCGGCTGTTGGTAGGCGTCTTCGGCGGTGATCCGTTCGTACATCTCGAAGAGGTTCCCGTAGCGCTCGCGGATCGTGTTCTCCCCCAGCCGTCCGATGGCGCCTCCAAGATCGAGATACACGCCGCGGCCTCCGGGACCGACTCCCCGGCCCTCGTCGCAGACCTCTTTTGTCGCGCGAGACGTGACGTCGCGGGCAGCGAGGTTCCCGAAGGCGGGATATTTCCGTTCGAGATAATAATCACGCTCCGATTCCGGGATGTCGTTCGCAGGCCGCTTGTCGCCTTTGATCTTCGGCACCCAGACCCTGCCGTCGTTCCTCAAGGACTCCGACATGAGCGTGAGCTTGGCCTGGTGCTCCCCCGTGACCGGGATGCAGGTGGGGTGGATCTGGGTGAAGCAGGGGTTAGCGAAAAAGGCGCCTTTCTTGTACGCGCGGTACGTGGCAGTGACGCCCGACATAACGGAGTTCGTCGTGAGGAAGAAGACGTTGGCATAGCCGCCCGACGCCAGGCAGACCGCGTCTGCGGCATAAGAATCGATCCGGCCGCTCACGAGGTCTCGCACCGTGATGCCCTTGGCATGGCCGTCAACGATTACGAGGTCCAGCATTTCCGTCCGGGGGTGGAGCGTTACCGTGCCTGCCCTGATCTGGCGCGAGAGCGCGCCGTAGGCGCCGAGCAGGAGCTGCTGCCCGGTCTGGCCGCGGGCATAGAACGTGCGCGATACCTGGGCGCCGCCGAAGGAGCGCGTCGTGAGGTAGCCGGCGTAGTCCCGCGCAAAGGGCACGCCCTGGGCCACGCACTGGTCGATGATATTTGCGGAGAGCTGGGCAAGACGGTACACGTTCGCTTCGCGGGAACGGAAGTCGCCGCCCTTGATCGTGTCGTAGAACAAACGCTCGATGCTGTCGCCGTCGTTCGGATAGTTCTTGGCCGCGTTGATCCCGCCCTGGGCCGAGATGCTGTGGGCCCGCCGCGGCGAATCCTGGAAGCAGAAGACGTCAACGGTATACCCCAGTTCGCCCAGCGAAGCCGCTGCCGAAGCGCCGGCAAGGCCGGTGCCGATGACGATGATGCGGTGCTTCCGCTTGTTCGCGGGGTTCACCAGCTTCATCTCGGCGAGCCGCTTGTCCCACTTCTCGTGCAGGGGGCCCGATGGTATTTTGCCGTCAAGGATCATATTTGCACCTTATTACACATCTGCCACGGAGACGCAGAGACACCGAGAATAAAAGAATTTGAAAGCACTACGTTCTCCATTTCATACTGGCTTGAAATTTACAGTCGAGTTCCCTGTGCCTCCGTGTCTCTGTGGCTAATTTTAATTACTTCAATATCCCCGCGATAATCGCAATCGGGATCGCGCAATACCAGACAAAAAGCAGCACCGACACAACGTTCCCTGTTTTTTCGACGACCGGGAGCGTCTGTTCGTTGTTCATCCCCCAGGTCTGGAAGGAACTCTGGATGCCGTGGAGCAAGTGCAGGCCCAGTGCGGCAAGAGAAACGACATAGACACCGGCAATGCCGATCTGCCGGAAGCTTTGCACCACCATCGTAAAGATGTCCGGCCGTCCGAGCGCGTCGGGATGGGTGTCCGCCGCGACTGCCGGATTTGTCACCTGGAACGTGAATTGAAGAAGATGATAAACAAGAAAGACCCCGACCATGACGCCGGTCCAGATCTGGTTCCTTCCTGCAAAAGTTGCCTGGAGATAACGGGTCTTTGCATAAGGTTCCGGCTTGGCGGCATGGTTCTCAAGCTTCAGCACAGTACCGTACCAGATGTGGAAGACAAAGGCCAGCAAAAGAACGAGCCTGCCTCCCCAGACAAAGAGCGGCAGCTTGTACAGGGCCGTGACATAGGCGTTGAGCGCGTGAAAGAAGATGGTAGAGTTCCCGGCAATGTGAAAAAGGATGAAGAGGGCCAGGACCTGGCCGGTGATCGCCATCATGATTTTTTTGCCGACAGCGGATGTGGGGAAAAGCATGGTTCGACCTTCAGCGTTCACGATTGGGATTTTAATCCGTCATTTTCCTCGGGTCAAGCAGTTTGTCCAGTTCTTCTTTTGGAAGGTCCGTCATTTCCGCGGCCACGTCCTTTATTGGCCGTCCTTCCGCATACGCCTTCTTGGCGATCTGGGCCGCCTTATCGTAGCCGATGACCGGGTTCAGGGCCGTTACAAGGATCGGGTTCTGGTCCACGAACGCCGCGATGCGTTCCCGGTTCACCGTAAAGCCGGCGATCGCGTTGTCCGCCAGGAGCCTCGAAGCATTGGCCAGGAGCATGATCGACTGGAGCAGGTTGTGGGCAATGGCCGGCAGCATGACGTTCAGCTCGAAGTTCCCCTGCTGATTGCACACGGTGATGGCCGCGTCGTTGCCCGTGACCTGGGCCGCCACCATCATCATCATTTCGCACATCACGGGGTTTACCTTGCCGGGCATGATGCTCGATCCGGGCTGGAGCGCCGGCAAAGAGATTTCTCCGAGCCCGGCGATCGGGCCGCTGTTCATCCAGCGGAGATCATTGGCCATCTTCATGAACGACGACGCCGCGGTCTTGAGCTGGCCCGAGAGCTCCACGGCCGAGTCCATCGTTGCCTGTGCCGCGAAGTGGTTGTCCGTTTCCGCAAAAGGAAGGTTCGTGCGTCCCGCAAGCCTGCTGGCCACGATTTTGCCGAACTCCTTCGGCGTATTGACGCCGGTGCCCACGGCAGTTCCTCCGATGGCAAGCTTTGCCAGCCGGGGAAGCGTGGACTCGATCCGCTCCATGGCTTGTTCCACCTGGAAGGCCCAGCCGCTGATCTCCTGGCCGAGCGTCACCGGCACGGCGTCCATGAGATGGGTGCGGCCGGTCTTGACGATGCCGCGGCATTCGAGCTCCCGTTTCTTGAGCGTTACGTGCAGATGTTTTAAAGCAGGAAGAAGCATCTCGCTTACTTCGAGATACGCGCTCACGTGAATAGCCGCGGGAATGACATCGTTCGACGATTGACCGTAATTCACATCGTTGTTCGGATGGACCGGCTTTGCTCCCGGACCGAGGAGCTGCGTGGCCCGGCTCGCGATCACTTCGTTCGCGTTCATGTTCGTCGACGTGCCGGAACCGGTCTGAAAAATATCGAGGGGGAAATGGTCGTCCCACGCGCCGTCGGCCACTTCGAGGGCCGCCTGATGAATGGCCTGGGCAACGGCCGCGTCGAGGAGCCCCAGTCCCGCGTTCACTTCGGCGGCTACGGCCTTGATCAGGCCGAGGCTTCGGGTAAAGACGCGGGGAAATCTGATGCCGCTCACGGGAAAGTTTTCGATTGCACGCTGGGTCTGCGCGCCGTAGAGCGCGTTTGCCGGCACCTTCACTTCTCCGAGCGAGTCTTTTTCTGTGCGATAATCGGTCATAGTGGTATGCGGCGGGGGACTCTTAAGGTTACAGGACCAATTATACCTATTTTGTCCGACTTTTGCACGTTCATTGTTAAAATAGCAATTGCGGGAAATTTTACAGGAACGGCGGGCGGCTTGCGCGGGTCGTCACAAAAAAAATAAAAGAGAAATCCGCCGCAAGTTGACCCGGCGCGGGATTGAATCTATAATAAAACAAAGGAGAGCCGCCATGAGCTACGTTTGCAACCCCGAGTACAGTTGCAGTCCCAGCTACAGTATTTCCATCAGGGTGGAGATCGAAAACAGGATCGGGATGTTCGCAAAGATCGCAACAGCGATCTCCAGCGCCGGCGGCGACCTCGGTTCCGTTGATATCGTGCGCGTGGAAAAAGGCAAGATCATCCGGGACGTGACCGTAAACGCCCAGAACGAGGAGCACGAAAAGCAGATCGTGAAGGCCATCAGGACCGTGGCGGGCGTCAAGGTCCTGCGGGTCTCGGACCGCACCTTTCTGGCCCACGAAGGCGGGAAGATCGAGATCAGGAACAAACTTCCGGTGCGCGACCGGAACGATCTCTCCAAGGTCTATACGCCGGGAGTTGCGCGTGTGTGCATGGACATTCATCAGAACAAGGAGCATATTTACCGCTACACGATCAAGGGTAATTCCGTGGCCGTGATCTCCGACGGCACTGCGGTGCTCGGTCTCGGCAACATCGGACCGGAAGCGGCCCTTCCGGTCATGGAAGGCAAGGCCATGATCTTCAAGGAGTTCGCAAACATCGATGCCTTTCCCATCGTGCTTGCGACGAAAGATACGGACGAGATCGTTGCGACGATAAAGAACATCGCGATCGCTTTCGGCGGAATCAACCTGGAGGATTTTGCCGCGCCCCACTGTTTCGAGGTGGAGGCCCGGCTCAGGAAACTGCTCGACATCCCCGTGTTCCATGACGATCAGCACGGCACGTCCGTGGTCGCTCTTGCCGCACTCATCAATGTCTCGCGCCTGCTCAGGCGGGACCTCAAGAAGTTCAAGGTCGTGGTGGTCGGCGCGGGAGCTGCCGGCTCCGCGGTGACGAGGATCCTGCTTGCTTCAGGCGTCAGGGACATCATTGCCTGCGACCGGTCCGGCGCCCTGTATGCGGGCAGGAAGGGTATGGACCCGTACAAGCGGGACCTGGCAAAGGTGACTAATCCGAGAAAGATACGGGGCGCCATTTCCGACGCCATGAAGGGGGCCGATGTTTTTATCGGCGTGTCGGCCCCGAACGTCATCACGCCCGACGATGTGCGAAGGATGGCCAAAGACCCCGTTGTTTTCGCCCTTGCAAACCCCGATCCCGAGATTTCGCCCGAGGACGTTCACGACCTGGTGCGGGTCATGGCCACGGGCAGGTCCGACTATCCGAACCAGATCAACAACATGCTCGGCTTCCCCGGCATCTTCCGGGGCCTGCTCGACGTCCGGGCGCGGGGCGTGAACGAGGCAGTGAAGCTTGCCGCAGCCCAAGCCATCGCGCACACGATCTCAACTCATGACCTGCATGAGGACTATATCATCCCGAGCATATTCGACCGCACGGTCGTTTCGTCCGTTTCCACCGCTGTTGCCGAGGCTGCGAAGAAGACGGGACTTGTGAAATGACAGGGTACAGGGGCCAGGGACCAGGGTTCAGTAAATCAAACAACCGGACCCTGCCTCCTGAACCCTGAACCCAGATATGAGGTATTTATGAACCGTAACCACGACCGGCTCCACCGGGACGAGCAGGACCTCCGCAGCGTCGGCATGACCGAACTGCAGACGATCTACAGCGATATGGGGCTCACGAGCGATGAGCTCGATCTCCTGTCCGTGCCGCGCCACTCCTTCACCGTAAGCTTCCCGGTCAAGATGACCACGGGCAGGACGCAGATCTTCACCGGCTTCCGCGTGCAGTACAATGACGCCCGGGGCCCAGCCAAGGGCGGCATCCGGTTCCACCCGGAGATGAGCGCGGAGCACGCGAGCGAGCTTGCCCTCTTGATGGCGCTCAAGTGCGCCGTCGTGAACATCCCCTTTGGCGGCGCAAAAGGCGGCGTGGTCGTGAACCCCATGGATATCTCCCGGAGGGACCTCGAACTCGTGACGCGCGGCTACATCCGCGCCATTGCCGATTATATCGGCCCGTTCAAAGATATTCCCGCCCCGGACGTCTACACCGACGAACAGATCATGGCCTGGATCCTCGATGAATATGAGCGGATACGGCGCGAACACGTGCCCGCCGTAGTCACGGGCAAACCCCCGGAACTGGGCGGCGTTCTGGTACGCAGGTATTCCACGGCCCTGGGCGGGGTCCATGTGCTCGAACAGGCGCTCCGCGAGCGCAACATGGACTTTGGCGGGCTCAGGGTGGCAATCCAGGGGTTCGGCAACGTGGGAGAGAACGCGGCGCGCATCCTGCACGAGCGGGGCTGTCTCGTCATTGCGTTGAGCGATGTGAACGGCGGGATCCTGGACCCGAAGGGCCTCGACATTCCCGCGGTGATGGAACACCAAAAAAGCACGGGCAGCGTCGTCAAGTTCCCCGGCGCCCGGGAGCTCTCGAATGCGGAGCTGCTCATGACGGACTGTGATGTGCTGGTTCCCGCTGCGCTTTCGAACCAGCTCGACGCGAACAATGCCCGGGCCGTAAAGGCGCAGTTCATCCTTGAACTTGCCAATGCGCCGACCACTGCGGCAGCCGATGAGATCTTGTTCGAACGGGACGTGCTGCTGATCCCGGACATTCTCGCGAACGCCGGGGGTGTTGTGGCCAGTTATTTCGAATGGAGCCAGAACCTGAGCAACGATAGGTGGTCAGAGGAAAAGACTCTGTCGCGCCTGCAAGAGATCATGATCTCCGCATACAACGATGTTGGCGGCCGCTGCCGGGAAACCCGGTGCAGGATGCGCAAGGCTGCGTATGAACTGGCGCTCAAGCGGATTTTGCATGCAGAGAAACTGAGGGGAAACTTGTAAACGGCTGTTACCCCGTATCATTTTGACCCACTCATTAGGAACATGAAATTTATTTATGAACCGTGAACCGCTACAGAAAGCGCAGGTGATGGGGCATGAAAAAGGAGCTTGCCGAGGAATTCAATCAAGAGGTGGACAATTACCGGAAGACCCTGATCTATTACGCGCAGAAAAGCGACTGGGAAACGTTTCAGGATAAGGCGGGCAGGATGTTCGATTATATTGAGTCGATCGAATTTAAGGAGCTT
>JAJXTW010000061.1 GCA_021783455.1 Nitrospirota bacterium
CTGAAATTGCGGCATTGGTAAAGTAATCGATAACGGTAACACCATCGACGAGAAAATTTCATTTTCTCGCCACAGGGTTCGCTTTTACCCTTGACAGGGCGCCTTCAAATGGGTGACACGGATCAAATCTGATAAGCGTCGGATAACGGCGGATTTTTCTTCAAAGAGCAGTTCACCCAATAGGTGCTTGCCTTGCTTTCGAATGTATCCGCCTTTATCATGTGCTAATCCGCTTCTTCTGTGTCTAAGTGCTTTTTCTATGACAATCGTCTTCCTAACAAAAGGAATTCTGATCAGACACTCGGCAGAACCACGCTCCTCAGTCTCTCGGCAGCGTCCTCCGGGCAGATCGTATTTACAAAGAGACCGGAGCCAAGTTCAAACCCCGTGGGAATGCTCGTGCGGGGGCAAATTTCCAGATGCCAGTGAAATGCCCGCGTGCTTTCCCCCTGTTCCACTCCGTGGGGCAATGAATGGAAGAAGTAGTTGTACTGGACGCCGCCGAGCACCGCATTGAGCCGTTCCATGGTCCTCCTGAGAATCCGGCCCAGATCAGCGAGATCCTCGGGGCTGCTGTCGAGAAAATCGGCAGCATGGGCAAGCGGCAGAATATGCACCTCCCACTCGTAGCGGCTGGCAAAAGGCTTCATGGCGACAAAACGGCTGGTGCGTTCGATCACAAACTGTCCCACATTGATCTTGCGCCGGATCTCACCTGACCCGCGGTCGTACAGAGTCGCCTCAAAGGTGAGGGCTTCATCAATAAGACTGCAGAAAATGCACCGCTGACCGGCCTGAAAAAAGGCAAGGCTGTTCCGCACCTCGGCCTGCACGTTTGCGGGTACCACAGGCATGGCGATGATCTGGCTGTGGGTATGGCCGATACTTGCACCCGCGGCAGGACCGAAATTTTTGAACACCAACACGTATTTCAGGCGCGGATCGGAATGGTAGAGTTCGTTCATCCTGGTCCGGTACGTGGACAGGAGGAGCGCAAGGTGTTCTTCGGTCATTTCATGAATCCTGATGCCGTGGGACGAATGATCGATGATCACTTCGTGCCGGCCGTAGCCCTCAATGGTTTGCTGCAGGCCGAAAGCGAAATGAGGGGTTGAGCGATCAGCGCCGAGCACCGGGTAAAGGTTTTCCACGATGCGAAGACTCCAGTCGCCGTGCGCCGGCACCTGCGCGATCGGTGCCGGCGTCTGCGCTTCATTGCCGCGGCAAAAGGGGCAGGCGTCGACAAAGGGCCGCATGTCATGCGGCGCGGGTGGTTCTTCTTTTTTGGGCCGCATGCCGCGCGCCGTTGCCACAAGCACCGACTCTGCCGGCACGACCGGATTGATCCGTATTTCACGAACAGCTTTTTTTTGTTCCGGCGCGTTTCTATCCGGCAGTCCGCTCACGAGAGTCCCCCAGGTATGATTCAATTCAGGAAACATTTTTTCACGGCCAAAGCGTACCATCAATCAGCGACGATGGCAAGAGATATGATCCTTCGGAAAAGACTCATTTTCAGGCAGGAGCACTTGGGAAAAACGGAGGTCAGGCAAGATATTTTTTTATATCAATCTTTGCGGCATGGGGATCGATGGTGCCGAGAACCGACCGTTTATAGCTCCCTCCCGAGGTCTCCAGGAGGCTGACTTCGGCTTCGGATTTGTTTTCCGAGCCATCGAACTTGGTGAGCAGCAGAACCCGGGGCCGCAGCAGATCGCGGGTCTGATGTACGACCAGTCCGACTTCACCGGTCTGGAGCTTGAGAAGCGTGCCTATGGGAAATATGCCTATCATGTTGACAAAAGCCTTCACGAGGACGGGATTAAACGAGATATTCCGTTTTTTCATCAGGATCCGGATTGCCTGGTCGGGCGGCATCTGGGCGCTGTAGTACACCCGGGCCGCCGTAAGAGCCTCATACGCATCGGCGAGGGAAACGATCTGGGACAGCAAATGCTGTTGAACAGCGCCCTCTGTCCGCGGGTAGCCCTGCTTGCCGTGCTGATGGTGCTCGAATGCCGTCACCATCGCCATCTTGGTCACACCCGGAATGTCCGACGCAATCAGTGCGCCATCAATGGGATGGCGCCTGACCGCCTCCCATTCCTCGTCGGTGAGTTTGCCCGGCTTGTTGATGATTTCGAGGGGGACACGCACCTTGCCGATGTCATGCAGCATTGCGGCCACACCCAGCATGGCAATCTGGGGCTTCTCAAAGGACAGAAAGGTGCCGAGGGAAATGGCCAGGATGGAGGTGTTCACCGAATGGACAAACGTATATTCGTCATACATCTTGAGACTGGTCAGGCCCATGAGTGCGTCACGGTTGTCAAGTATGTTATCGACCATGGTCTGGACGACCGTATTCATTCTCCGCATGTTGAGCGCTTTGTCGAGATGAACGCCGTGGACCATTTCCTTTACCGCTTCAATCGCATCGAGGAACAGCTCGGTCGTTCTTTTTTTGCTCTCCTTGACGGCGCCGCCGGTCTTTTTATCGACAAGCAGCACATGATGAAGATCGATGTGGGAAATGTGTTCGCGGGCAGCCGCCGCTATGATGCCGCCCTCTGCGGCCATTGTCTCCGGCTCCCTGTTCATGAGGATGGCCAGCTTGACGAGCTCTGCCGTCGTAAGGCCCGGCCTAAATATGATGCCTCCGACGTCGCGGCTGGTGAATTGCTCCATGAGCAGGGCAAGGCTCTGGTCTATGGGCACGGAGTGGGTCTCGAAAAACAGTTCTCCGGCCACCAGATAAAATGCCACTTCCTTCCTATCCACCAGAAGACCGGAAATCGTGTCCGCGAGCTTTTGGGCCAGTGACACCAGGAAGGGGTGCGATTCGGGGTAGATCGTCACGTTCTTCAGCAAACCTGATAACTGCTGAAACGCCGTCTTGGCCGCGCCAATCAGCAATTGTTTCGCAAAAAAAGACTGTCGGGCCTCTCCGCGGCTATCGTTTTCCTGGTCCGCCATCGACCTGCCTCCTCTTGATCTCATCCATGGCCCGCTGCGCCGCTACGCGGAGCTCGACCTGAAGCTGACGCGACTTCCACCAGCGGACGCGATTATACCTTTTAAGAAATTCTCCGGTAGCGGGGTTTCCGACCTTCCCCAGCGCCCGGATTGCCTCCAGCGTGAACTGCTGATCTCTTTTGCTGAGGGACCGGCCTTCCAGGAACGTAACCAGGTGCTCCGCGTCTCCGCCGCTGATGCCTTTGATTTCCGTGAACCCGCGGATCGCCATGCTCTGGATAGCGGGATCCCTGTCCTTGAAAAATTTCGCCAGAAGACCGGCGGCTTTTTTCCCCCCGATCGTGATCAGTCCCTTGAGCACTTCCTCCCGGATCTTGACATTTTTATGCTCCGCCGCACGCTGAAGAAAAATCAGGGCCTGTTCGCCCTGGGTCTCTCCCAGGACGCTCACAATATTGCGGACAAAGTACCAACGGTCGTCGGAGAGGCGCTCGCCCATCATCGCGATCTGATTTTTACCGACGTCCTTGAGAATGTCGAGAAGCGCCAATCGTGCCGTTTTATCGGTTTCTTCCGCAACAAGCTCCAGCAGGACTTCCGTTGCTTCCCTCTCCATTGAGGCCAGATAGGAATAGGCCGAAACGTATTCGGGAGACCCTTTCGTGCAACTCCGCAGGTCGGCGAGCGTCGAATTAATAAACGTCCTGGATGCAGTCTTTTTCAGCGCCTCCATCATTCTCGGTTTAAATTCGGCCTCCACGGGCATATGGAAGACCCTAGTGATGAGAGAGGCCCGGTCGTAGTCTTTTTTCTTTAAAAGATAGCTCTGCATGTCTTCCAACTGGCGTATAACGCCGGCAAACAAGGCCACTTCCTTGTCGTCGGGAACGGCGTGCCGGGGGTTCTTTACGAGGGGAATCAGGGAAATCAAGGTACTGACCGCCGCCTCAATAATGTCCGACTCCATGCCAACGCCGCTCATAGCCTTCAGTATTTCCATTTCTTTCGGCGTATATTCGGCCAGCTCTCGCACGATCTCGCTCACGTCAGAAGGGAGCGCTTCGGCTGAAAGAGCATCCGGCGACGAGGGCGGCGGGCTCGGGACTGCGGTCTTTTTTCCCGTGGACTTCTTCAGGAGCACCGCCACCTGCTGGGCGGTCCAGGCATTGGAAAATCTTCCGGTCACGATTTCATGATACTCATTGGGCACCTGCTCCTCGATCTGGTCTTCGCGACCCCGAACATTCTCCGAATCCACGCTTGCGTAGAGCTTGCCGGCAATCAACGCTTCCCGGTAAGGCTCTTCAAGGGAAAGCGCCGACTCCGCCAGTCCTGTAAAGAGGGTGTCGCTCTGGTCCGGATGCCCCGCCTGGATCTTTCGACCTGCCTCCTGATACAGCGCGAGAAGACGGTCCTCGACGTTCTCGTGCTCGCCGAGCGTCTTCTTTGCAAGTGCAACCATGCCGGCGCCGAACCCCGCAGGGTCGGTCATGAGATCGCCCAGGACCAGGGTGCGGCCGGAAAAGGCTATTTTCTCCCTGGCCTGCGATGGGTCGAGCGCGACAGAGGGAGTTTCCGCACGCTTTCTCTCTGCCCAGCCTGCATCCGTCTTTGTCGTAATAACCTCGTCAAGCCCGGCCTCAATGATCTTGATGTTTGACACGCCTTTTTCCCAAAGGATCGATGAAATTCCGCTTTTCATCGCCATTTCTTCCGTCGACAGGGTCAGTGTTTCAAAAAAATCCTGCATTTCCTTTGCAGTCATCCCCTCGCAGAAAACAATATCCCGGATGCCCTTTGCGAACAGGTCCTGAGCGATAGCCTTGTTCAACTGTGCGTCTTTTCCGATCGGCGTATGTAAGTAGGTGAAGACGCTCTTTTGCACCCCGAGACGAAATTCCGATGCGGTTTCGAGAAAGCGGGCCAGTGTTTCCCGGCATTTTTGTACTGATTGGGAGTAGACGGGATTATTGGGAGGATACAGTTTCACGGCCCTGATGGCCGTAACAAGGCTGCGTATAACGTCCAGCACGTCGGCGGATAGGGCATCTGAAGGATTGGCTTCTTCTGACATAATTGTATGAGTTTACAACCAAAATAATGTTGTGTCAAAGGAGAAGATGGCGTTCCTTCCTGCTCCATTTCTCCTTAATAAAATTGCACAAACCGGCCGCGCGGCGAAAGTGAGAACGCAGGAGATTCGGTCTTAGCGGTCCTGATCGACTTCGATCCGTTCAATACGCGACAACACGTCGCCCTTCAGCAGTTTCGTGCTGATCATGATCCCCGGTGCGGCGTCCGCGGCGTTCTTGAGGATGCCTCCGGCGGGATAGGACCTCGTAATACTGTAACCGCGGGATAAAATCGCGAGCGGGTTGAGGTGGCCCAATCCCGCGTTCAGCGCACCGAGGCGCGCCTGGTCCCTGCGCACCCCGTGCGCCGTCGCAAGCGATATGCGGCGAACAAGATCGTCTACCCGCTGGTTGTATTGCTCCAAGCCTCTGCGGGGATCTCCGAGAATGCGCATGTTTTCACGGAGCGTGGAACGAACGTGTTCCAGCATCTGTTGTGTGACCCTGATGAGCCGAATTTCGAAAGAGCGGATTCCTTCCCGGAAATTCCGTTCACTTTCCACGACCATCTCTGCCGCCGCAGACGGCGTTGGAGCGCGCAGGTCGGCAACAAAGTCCGCAATCGTATAATCTGTCTCATGTCCGACTGCGGAGATGACCGGGAGTTTCGAAGCATAGATCGCCCGGGCGACCGCCTCCTCGTTAAAGGCCCAGAGGTCTTCGAGCGATCCACCGCCGCGACCTACGATCAGGACCTCCACATTCCGTTCCCGATTAAAGTAGCGTAACGCCTCGATCAGGGCCGGCGCCGCCTCGACGCCCTGCACCGGCACGGGATAAATGAAGATGTGCATTTTCGGATGACGGCGCTTGATCACACGCAGCATGTCGCGGAGGGCCGCGCCGGTGGGCGACGTGATGATCCCGATTCTCCGCGGTAGGACGGGCAGCGACCTCTTATGATCCGGGTCAAACAGCCCTTCCTTTTCAAGGCGCGTCTTAAGCTGCTCAAAAGCCAGTTGGAGCGCGCCGATGCCCTTGGGTTCAATATAGTCGGGGATCAACTGGTATTCACCGCGCGGCTCGTATAGGCTCAGCCGGCCCCGGCAGATGACCTGCATCCCATGCTGGAGCGTGAATTTGAGATGCCGGTGAGACGAGCGAAACAGGACCGCACGGACCTGACTGTGCTCGTCTTTCAGGGTGAAATAGGCGTGGCCGGACTGCGGAATGGTGAGATTGGATATTTCCCCCTCGACCCAGACCTCGGGAAACGTCCCTTCGAGGAGGTTCTTGATCTGATACGTAAGCTGCGTAACAGTGAGGATGTGAGTTTGCATAATCGATGATTGCGGAATGCGGATTGGGGGATGCGGAATGTAAATCCAAAATCCGCAATCTGCAATTCTGCTGTTACGATTTCAGATGTATTCTTTCTATCGCCTTCGCTTTCCCGGTTTTTCCGTCGATATCGAGAAGCACCGCGTTCAGATGGACCGGCCCCTTCGGGATCTCGAACCGGTGCGGCGTTTGGTAAAGAAAGCGCGCAATGGCCTGCTCTTTTTTTACGCCGATGACCGAGTCTGTCGGTCCGGTCATCCCCGCGTCCGTGATAAAGGCGGTGCCTTTTGTAAGAACACGCTCATCGGCGGTCTGGACATGCGTATGGGTCCCGATGACCGCGCTCGCTTTGCCGTCCAGATGCAAGGCAAGGGCGGCTTTCTCCGACGTGGCTTCCGCATGAAAATCGATGATCACCACGGGTGTTTCTTTTTTGAGTTTTTCTATTTCCTGCTCGGCAACGCGAAAGGGATTTTCCAGGTTCGACATAAAGACGCGGCCCTCAAGGTTCAGCACAGCGGCCTTTCCCGCCTTCGTAGAAATAACGACACTTCCATAACCGGGATTGCCTGCAGGATAATTCGCAGGTCTGATCAAACGATCCTGCTTGGTGAGATAGGGCTCGATCTCCTTTTTGTCCCAGACGTGGTTGCCCGACGTCAGCACATGAATCCCGAGGGCGAAAAGCTCCTCGGCAATTTCGGAAGTGATGCCGAACCCCCCGGCGGCGTTCTCGCCGTTGGCGATCACCAGATCGGGAGCGTGGGTTTCCACCAGGCTGCGGATGTTCGCACGGACCATTTTTCTGCCGGGCTCGCCGATGATGTCGCCGATGAACAGGACTTTCAAAAGACCTCCAAAAATCAGAAGACGGAAGCCAGAAGTCAGACTAAGGTAAAATCCTTCGTCTGTCCTCTGTCATCTGTCTTCTTTATCTCTTCTCTAGTTTCCCTATTTCGCGAATTCCACGTACCTGCTCTCGCGCACCACAGTCACCTTGATCTGGCCCGGATAGGACAGCTCAGCCTCGATCTTCTTGGCGATATCTCGCGACAGTTGGGCGGAGTGGGCGTCGGAAAGGTCTTCCGGCTTCACGATGATCCTAATCTCGCGTCCCGCCTGGATGGCATAGGACTTCTCCACCCCTTTGAAGGAATTAGCGGTCGACTCGAGCTGCTCAAGCCGCTTGAGATAGCTTTCGAGCGTCTCGCGCCGGACACCTGGCCTGCCGGCCGAAAGCGCGTCCGCGGCCGCAACCAGCACGGACTCGACGCAGGAGGGTTCCCCGTCTCCGTGGTGGGTCAGGATCGCGTTCAGCACCTTGGGGCTCTCGCCGTATTTCTTTGCCACATCGCCGCCGAGCTGGGGATGGGTCCCCTCCACTTCGTGGTCGATGGCTTTGCCGAGATCATGCAGCAAGCCTGCGCGACGGGCGAGTTTCTGGTCCACGCCGCATTCCGCGGCCATGATGCCGGCGAAGTAGGCAACCTCGCGGGAATGCATGAGAACGTTCTGGCCGTAGCTCGTCCGGTACTTGAGCCTTCCGAGGAGCTTGATGATCTCCGGGTGGATGTTGTGGATACCGAGGTCGAACGCAGCCTTCTCGCCCTCTTCCTTCATGGCGACATCGAGATCCTTCTTCACCTTTTCCGCGATTTCTTCGATGCGGGCGGGATGGATGCGCCCGTCCTGCATCAGGCGCTCGATGGTCAGGCGGGCGATCTCGCGGCGGAGAGGGTCATAACAGGACAAAATCACCGCTTCGGGCGTATCGTCGATGATGAGATCGATCCCGGTTGCGGCTTCGATGGCCCGGATATTTCGTCCCTCGCGGCCGATAATCCGTCCCTTCATCTCGTCGTTCGGGAGGTTCACTACCGACACGGTGGCTTCAGCCACGTAGTCGCTGGCGTAGCGCTGGATAGCCAGGCTGATGATGTTCTTGGATTTTTTATCGGCTTCTTCCTTCGCCTCGTCCTCGATCCGCTTGATGGACTTGGCGGCCTCGAACTTTGCTTCGTCCTCCATGGAAAGCATGAGCTGGCGCTTGGCCTCCTCCGCCGTCATGTTCGCAATCTTTTCGAGCAACTCGCGCTGCTCGCGCAGGCCCTTCTCAAAACGCTCTTCTTTTTCGATCGCTACCTTTTCCCGGGCCGAGATCTCCCGTTCACGCCGGACCGCGTCCCCTTCCCGTTTCTCGATCAGGTCCATCTTCTTTTCGAGACTTTCTTCCTTCTGGGTAAGCCGTCGCTCCTGGTTCTGAAGCTCCTGCCGCTTGTCGCGCGTCTCTTTTTCGAAGTCCGCCCGCGCCTGGTAGAACTTGTCCTTGGCCTCGAGTATGGACTCCTTGCGTTTGGTCTCTGCTTCACGCTCTGCATTGGTTATGATCCGTGCCGCCTCTGCTTCAGCGTCCTTGATCTTGCCCGCGGCGGTCTTTCCTTTGATCATCAGACCGACGCCAACTCCTGCGGCAAGTCCCACGACCAACAGTACAATATACTCAATCATTCTTTTCCTCCTGGAGTCTCTTCTTCAGCCCGGCGAGACGTTCCTTGATTCTCTTTTCCTCGCCTTGTTCCGTGGGCCGGTAGTATTCCCGCTTGTGCGGGAGGTAATCCTGAGCCACATAGTGGCCCGGGAAATCATGCGGATATTTGTATCCTTTGCCCCGGCCGAGCCGCGTTGCGCCCTTGTAGTGGGCGTCCTTCAAATGGTCCGGCACGGGCAACAGGTTCCCTTCTTCTATGTCTTTCATCGCCGCTTTGATCCCGAGGTAGGATGCGTTGCTTTTGGGAGCCGAAGCGACATAGACGGCGGCCTGCGCGAGCGGCAGCGCGCCCTCGGGCATGCCGATACGCTCGACCGCCTGGTAGGCTGACGTGGCCACAAACAGGGCGCGCGGGTCGGCGTTCCCCACGTCCTCGCTCGCGGCAATCACGATCCTGCGGGCGATGAACAGCGGGTCTTCCCCGGCGTAAATCATCTTTGCCATCCAATAGAGAGCCGCATCGGGGTCGCTCCCGCGCATGCTCTTGATGAACGCGGAGATCGTGTCGTAGTGTTCGTCTTCGTCGTAGACAAGCGCCTTTTTCTGGATGGACTCCTCGGCGGCATGCAGATCATAGAGAATCGTTCCGTCAGCGCCCGGCGCCGTTGACAACACGCCGAGTTCAAGCGCGTTCAGGGCGCGCCGCGCGTCCCCGTTCGATTTTGCAACGATGAGCTCCAGCGCCTCCGGCGTCAGCGTAACCAGCATGCTGCCGAGACCTCGTTCTTTGTCGGCCAGCGCGCGAAGGAGAAGCGATTTTATGTCCTCCTCAGCAAGCGGTTTGAATTCGAATATCTGCGAGCGGGACGAAAGTGCGGGGATGATCGCAAAAAAAGGATTGGACGTCGAGGCGCCAATGAGGGTGATGTTCCCCCGTTCCACATCCGGCAAAAGCGCGTCCTGCTGTACGCGCGTGAAACGATGGATCTCGTCAATGAACAGAAGAGTCCGTTTGGTGCTCCGTCCCCGCTCCTGGGCAGCTTCCTGGGCCACCTTGCGGATATCGGCAACACCCGCAGTAACCGCATTGAGCGATACAAAATGCGCGCTGCTCCGTTCGGCGATCAAGTGGGCGAGCGCGGTTTTGCCTACCCCGGGCGGGCCGTAGAGGATGAGAGACATGAACCGGTCCGTCTCGATCGCCCTGCGCAGGAGTTTGCCCTCGCCGAGGATATGCTTCTGCCCTACAAACTCCGACAGGCCTCGGGGACGCATTCGCCATGCCAGGGGCGGCTCGGACGGTTCAGCCGACAAGGGTTCATGCTGCGGTTGTTTTTTGAGATTTTTAAGACCCAACGTGATGCTTCAGGAGGGCTTACACGGGCATGTGATAGAAAGAGATTGGCTTGGACCGGATCAGTACAGCACGGTACCCGGGGTTGTCACGGAAACAGGGAAACTTGTTGATCTTCCAGGAGATAATGAAGAACGGATCTTACCTCTGTCCGTTGCACACAGCATCTCTGGAACATCTCTTCCCAATGTTTCCGTTCGGTGCATATATGTATAAATAATCAACCCCATGGTCTTAGTGTGTTACTTTGCCGGCAAAACAATCTTCGCGTCGTCCTTAAGGAAATATCAGCTGTTTTTCTCGCTACTTTTCCCTCAGGGGCTTCGCTGTTACATGAACACTATCACAAGCGCCGGAGCCTTACTTCCCGCTCCTTTCAAACTTGCGCTGATTACACATTTTTTAAATGAATATGATGCCTTAACGTCCGAATAATAAAAATCCCCCGCTTTTGCCGTGCAGATAGACTTGATTCCTGGTAGCAACCAGGTGGGCGCCATATAAGAAAGTTTAGGCTTCCCAGTCCTATCTGGGCATGCACACCCTTTCCAGAAGATAGCTCCCGTTATTTTTTTTTCACGAGGAACAAGACGTATCTATCACGCGCAAAGCAGGGGACCATTTTTATAAGTTTACCCTGTAGTACTATATACCAGAAACAAGGAAAAATGGCAAGGAGAAAAACGAGGGGGCCGAGAGAAGGAGTAAAAAATATCATTTATTTTCAATGCATTTCATTCGTTGCATACCATAAAAATACCCGTATACCGATTGATATTCATTAAGGCAATGCATCGCTTTGTGGCTCGGTGAGATCCATCAATCGTTGCACTGAGTTTCCAGCCGTTTTTTCCAGAGCGCCGAATTGTTCCCGCTGATGATAGAGTTCATCGGCAATGGTGAGAGCGGTCAGTATGGCTACACGGAGGGGATCGTTCGTCCCCGTTCCCTTCTCTATTTCCTTCATTTTCCCGTCAACGAACGCAGCCAATTCGCGCACCGCGTCGGGATCGTTCCCGCCCTTGATGCTGTATACTTGCCCGAATATTTCGACTTGCACACGTTCCATGATGACCCCATCATGCGGCATGGAGCAGAGGGCAGAGAGTAAAAGGTGCTCTGCGCACCATGCCCTTTGCCCTATGCTCTCACAACAGCGCGTCTACAAACTCCTTCGGATCAAAGCTCCTCAAGTCCTCGATGGCCTCGCCGATACCCACAAACTTCACGGGAATCGCAAGCTCTTTATTGATGGCAAAGACAATGCCGCCCTTCGAGGTGCCGTCGAGCTTGGTCAGCACGATGCCGCTCACTCCGACAGCCTCGTTGAACATCTTTGCCTGTACGAGAGCATTCTGGCCGGTACTGCCGTCGAGCACGAGCAGCGTTTCATGGGGAGCACCGGGGAGTTCACGGGAAAAGATCCGCTTCACCTTTTTGAGCTCTTCCATGAGGTTCGATTTTGTGTGCAGCCTGCCGGCCGTGTCCACGATCAGCACATCCATGGCCCGCGCCTTCGCCGCAGTCACGGCGTCGAACACTACGGCGCTCGGGTCGGCGCCTTCGCGGTGTTTTATCACCGGAATGCCGGTGCGTTCCCCCCAGATCGAAAGCTGTTCCGAAGCCGCCGCACGAAAGGTGTCCCCCGCGGCAAGCATCACCTTCTTCCCCTCGGCATGAAGGCGGTATGCCAGCTTGCCGATCGACGTTGTTTTGCCCGTGCCGTTTACGCCAACGACAAGTATGGCGGCGGGAGAAGCGCTGATGGATAGTTGCGTCGGCTTGTTGGAAAGGATCTCGAACAGGATCTGCTTCAGCCGGTCTTTTACCTGGCCGGGCGAGGACAGCTCCTGCCGTTTGAAGCGGTCCTTCAGGTCTTTTAGCACGAACGACGCGGTCTCGACGCCCACATCGGATGCAATGAGCACTTCTTCGAGCTCGTCGAGGAAAGCTTCGTCGATTTTTTCGCCGAGGACCAGCGTCCCGATCTTTTCAGCAAGACTTTTTCTGGTTTTTGCAAGCCCGTCGCTCAGGCTGCGGAGAACACCGAACATGGTGCACCTCTAAAGAAATTTAAAATTGAAGATTGGAAATTTTAGATCGGGGAGATTACTGTTGCCTGTTTTGCCTGTTCATTTTCCAATCTGCAATTTCCAATTCGACATGCGCAGAATATCGTTAAAGATCCAGCGGCAGTTTGCCCGTTGCATTCCGGTCCGCTGCAGCAGACGTTTTTTTACCTTTGGCGCCGTGAGGCTTTCCCTCTTCCGTCTCTTCAGAATCATTGTTTCGGTCATTCTCCGCCCCGGAATATGCCATCTGCCGGTAGAGATAGCGATCGTGCATCTTGCTGAAGCCTGTCCACCCGCCTTCAGCCACCTGTTCCTTTTTGAGTGTTGCCTGGAAGTTGTTGATCTTCGCGGCAAGATCGTCCAGATAATTGACGACGATCGCCTCCTGGATCTTCGGCCTTTTGGGAGATCCGAACTCGTACTCGCCGTGGTGCGACAGCATGATGTGTTTCAACAGCAGCGTCAGCTCCGCTGGAAATCCCGGGATGGCCTTGACCCGCTCCACGATCATCTCGTAGCCCAGGGAAATATGACCGATGAGGCGCCCCTCGGTAGTGTACTCGATCGACTTCCTGACTGCCAGTTCGCGGACCTTGCCGATATCGTGCAGGAACGCGCCCACCGTCACCAGGTCCCTGTCGATCGACGGGAAATGCTTGGCAACATCCCGGCTGAGCGCGATCAGCTCGACCACGTGTTCGAGCAGGCCGCCGATGTAATTGTGATGCAGCGTTTTGGCCGCCGGTGTGCGTTTGAACAGCGCCAGAAAGCCCTCGTCGTTCAAAAACGAGTTCATCAGCTGCCGGAGGTGTTCGCTGGACAAAGACGCGGCAATTGCTTTCAGTTCATTGACCATCTCGTCGGGATTGCGCGGAGAACATTCGAGAAAGTTGGCGATATCCACCTTGGAATCGTCGACCTTCTCGAGAGTTTTCATCTTGA
>JAJXTW010000062.1 GCA_021783455.1 Nitrospirota bacterium
CCCGTCAGCGGCGGCTCCATTTTCAATTTCAACCAGGAGGCATATGACCGCCTGGAACACTTTGACCAGTGGGTCAGAACACAGCTTGCCAAATCAGGGTTGCTCCATGTCGATGAGACCGGTATCAACGTCGGCGGGAAACGAAACTGGCTGCACAATGCATCCAATGCCGATTGGACTTGCATCTTCCCTCATGCGAAACGAGGGACCGCGGCAATGGATGCAATGGGGATACTACCGATGTTTAAAAACCCTGCGGAGAATGCATGCGCGGTCAAGAAGCTCGGGGTCGGAGTTTCCTTCTTTGCCGTCTTCCTGGGCGGTCAGAACATCGACGCCGCACATTCTGAGGCCGAGCGTGATCGCCTTCGGAATGTGTTCGTCCATATAGAACGGGATCGGCATTACAGAAGGCCCTTTGCTTTTAAACTCTCCAGCAAGGGTGAAGGCCCGGTTGTTCGGCGCGTCGCGTCCGCGCGTTCCAGACGCTGTTCAATCTCCTTGTCGAGCTCTTCACGGTGGTCGGCGTAGAACGCAAGGGCGGAGTATATCTGACCGAGAGTCAGGGAGGGATGCTGGAACCGGATTTCTTCGGCGCTCCATCCGTATGCGACCTTCTCCTGGACGAGCTCGAGGACTTTCATTGTTGTTCCGGTAATGATGGGCGTCCTTCGCTCATCCAATGATATGTGTTCGTATCCTGTTTGAACAGCAGGCATGATTTATCACTCCTTATCGTTCTCCCGTCCGTCGGCGCGAGGGAGTTTACGAGGATGTTGGCGCCGGTTCGTTGTCTATAGAATAATACTATCATAAGCCGGATTGCGAAGTCAATAACAGCGTGGGACAATGCCAACAATGACGGTAATAAGCGAACGATATAAAGGGCGTTATGGAGCTTAAAGACTTTCAGCAGACGGTTTTGGATCCTCTCGACCGCTATCTTGATGAATTGGCAGCGCAGCACGAGAACTACGTCAAGATCGAGAGGGTGAAGAAGGAATCCCGGCGTTGAAATTCCTTACGGGACAAACTGGCGGAAAGCCTGTCCAAGTCGGAAGTGGAGGCGGGCAACATACAGTTCCGATTGCGGACCGATGGGCACAACTGGAAGCTGCCTGAAGAGCTCGACACCGACCGGGTTGCCGAATGCCGTCAGCTTTTTACCGTGACGACGGCAAGGTCGTGGGAAAAAGCCTCTTCTCGCCTTTCTACGCCGACGATTTCAACGATTACGAGCAACGCGTCGCCTGTTACCCGGACGGGCGAACAAGCCGTGGCATGGTGGCACAGGAATATCGCAAAGCGTCATTATTCGCTTCAGGGGTGGCGGAAGAACAAGGTATACCCTGATTTCATCTTTGCCATGACCGGAGACGGCCAGAAACAGCGTTTGTTGATCATCGAGACGAAAGGCGAGCAATTCGAAAACTCCCCTGATTCACTATACAAACAGAAGCTCCTCGATATGTGTTCAAACATGTTTACTTGGAAAAGCGTCACCACTGTCGGCGAATTGGAGCTTGTCTATGATCCGAAGACGACAGTGACCTGCGCCCTGGTATACCAGGACCACTGGCAGGCGGATTTGACCGGGATTATGCGGGAGTGAATCCCGTGACTTGTAATCCCCCGGCTTCCTAAAACCGGACATTTCTATTTTGGGTTGACACGCCAAAAAATAAGCTCTTGACACAAGCTGTCTTTTTGAATTATTATCATTCCCGCTGGCGGACTCGCGGGGTTCGAGACCCGTCGCCCGCTCCATTTTTAACATATCTTCTTTTTTTGAGTCCGAGTGACCCCTGCCTGCAACAACAGGTGGGGGTTTTTTGTCTATGAGCAATGTGATGGTTCACAAAGTTTATTTCATAACCGGAGGCGCCCGTTCGGGGAAATCCTCCTTTGCCGAGAAACTGGCCTTAGGTCTCGCAGGCAAACGAGCCTACATCGCCACGGCCCAGGCCCTTGACGCAGAGATGGCTGCGAAGATCGAGAAGCACCGCAAGGACCGCGGCAACTCCTGGGACACTTACGAAGAGCCGTTGGCAGTGGCTGAATTGCTCGGAAAATTGAGCCGCACCCATGATATCGTTCTTCTGGATTGCCTCACGCTGTGGCTCAGCAACGTCATGGCACATACCGATGGTTACGGCGCCGTGGCCGCGCGATCCGAGGAACTGGCTGAGGCGATCAAAGAATTCGGCGGTGTGTTGATCGTTGTATCGAATGAAGTCGGGCTCGGCATCGTGCCGGACAACCCGCTTGCGAGAAAGTTCCGCGATTTTGCCGGTATGCTGAACCAGAAAGTGGCGCAGGCGGCACAGGAAGTGTATTTTACGGCATCGGGAATACCGGTGAAAATCAAATAACGGGTCAGGGGTCATGGGGCAAGGGGCATGGAACAAGGGTCGAGAGGATTCAGGCAGCTGACCGCATGGTCCATCACCCAATAGTCATATTTTGGAGAAAAAGGAGATTGTCTTGAACAAACTTCAGGAAGTCCTAAAAAAGATTCAACCTGTTGATACATCCCGTACCAACGCGATCCAGGTGCAGCTCGACAGTCTGACGAAGCCGCAGGGGAGCCTGGGACGGCTCGAAGAGCTTGCGAAGAAATACTGCCTTATCACGGGCAGGGACAAGCCGGTGATCAAGAACAAGATCATTTTCACCTTTGCCGGCGACCACGGCGTGACGGAAGAGAGCGTGAGCTTATACCCGAAAGCAGTGACGCCCCAGATGGTATTGAACTTCCTTCGCGGCGGGGCGGGCGTGAACGTGCTTGCCAGGCATGTGGGAGCGCGGGTGGTCGTGGTGGACATGGGCGTGGACTACGACTTCGAGCCGACACCCGGCCTGGAAATCCGGAAGATCGGCCGCGGGACAAAGAACATGGCCAAAGGGCCGGCCATGACGCTTGAAGAGGCCGAGCGCGCAGTGCTTGCAGGCATTGAACTGGTGGAAAAGTATAAGGAAGGACTCGACCTGCTCGGGACCGGGGACATGGGCATCGGGAATACGACGCCTTCATCGGCAATCGTCTCCGTCATCACGGGCGCTGACCCCGAAAAAGTGACGGGCCGGGGCACCGGCATCGACGATCAATCGCTCCGGAACAAGGTAGCGATCATAAAAAAAGCGATCACCGTGAACAACCCGGACCCCAAGGACGCCCTGGATGTGCTGGCCAAGGTCGGGGGCTTTGAGATCGCGGGCATTGCCGGTCTCGTGCTCGGCGCGGCCTTGTATAAGATCCCTGTGGTCGTCGACGGGTTCATATCGACCGCGGGGGCGCTCATTGCCGCGGAGCTGAATCCGCTGGTCAAAGGGTATATCATCGCCGCCCACCAGTCCGTGGAGATCGGTCATCGCAAGATGCTGGAGCACTTGGAGCAGGCGCCGCTCCTCGATCTGAACCTGAGGCTCGGCGAAGGGACCGGCGCGGCCCTCGGCATGTCGCTCGTCGAAGCGGGCGTAAAAATCCTCGGCGAGATGGCGACCTTTGCGGCTGCAGGCGTGGCTGACAAAAAAGAGGAAACAATAAAAAAATAACGACGTTGCCTGCGACCGCAGAGGCGCCGTAAAAAATTCCTTCTGTCCGGGTCCGGCCCAACAACAAACTATGATAAGAAATTTTATAACTGCGCTGCAGTTCCTGACGATCTTTACGGTGAAGAAAAATCACACTGTCGAAGAGGGTGACCTGGCCAAATCCATGGTCTATTTCCCGGTAATCGGTTTTTTGATCGGCGTCCTGCTGGTCTATGCCGACAAGGTATTGGAATTGATCGCGCTGCCCCAGACGATCGCCACGTTCCTGGTCGTCATCCTCTCGGTCCTGATCACCCGTGCGCTCCATGTCGATGGTTTGGCCGACACGCTCGACGGCCTGATGGGCGGCCGCGATCATCAGTCCCGGCTTGCCATCATGAAGGACAGCAGGATCGGCACCGCCGGCGTCGTCGGCATCCTCTGCAGCCTGTTCATGAAATATCTTTGCCTTAATAATCTGTTTGCAATCGACCGGGTGGGCGCCTTGCTGATCGCGCCGATGCTGGGCCGCTGGTCGCAGACGTTCATGGTGTACCAGGCGAACTACGGCCGCGAAGAGGGCATGGGCAGGGCGTTCGTGGGCCATCTCAGGTCCGGCAGCATGCTGGCGGTCTTCCTGATAGCGGTATGCCTTTCGGCTTTTGTGGTCCTGCGGCTGGACCTGCGCTCCGTGTTCCTTTTTTTCAGTCTCCTCATCGGCGTTTTACTGCTGACCTCCCTGGGGAAGCGGTATCTCGTCCACAAACTCGGCGGCGTCACCGGCGACGCCATCGGCGCAATCAGTGAACTGAATGAAGTGCTCGTGTTTCTCATATTCATCGTCTTTTCGAGCGAAAGTTAGGCCATGCCCACGACGGTCTATCTCATGCGCCACGGCGAAGTGGCGAACGGCGGCGAAAAACGATACAACGGTCATATGGATGTGGACATTACCGATAAGGGCGTCCAACAGATGCACCGGCTCGCAAAACTGCTTGCGGGGAAGAGCATCCAGGCCGTGTATTCGAGCGATCTTATCCGCTCGCGAAAAGGCGCGGAGCTCATCTCCCAACGCGTCGGCATCGCTTCCACGCCGCTCTCCGAGCTGCGGGAACGGAGCGTCGGCGCCTGGGAAGGCTTCACCGTCGAAGAAATCAAGGCCCGCTTCCCCGACGAATACGTTCTGTGGCGCGCCGACCTCCTGAACTATCGGCCGCCGGGCGGCGAATGCGTGCTGGATGTCCGGGACCGGATTTTACCGGTGTTTAAAAAACTGGTGTCCGCCCATCCCGGTCAGGAGATCGCCATGCTGCTTCACGGCGGCGTGAACCGCGTGATCCTGGCCGATGCCCTCGGCCTGGACATGATGCATTTGTTCCGGATGGACCAGACGTACGGCGCGCTGAACATCATTGATTACCACGAAGATGGAATCGCCGTGGTCAAGCTATTGAACGGCTGAACAGGCCGGGAAAGCTGTTGACTTTGATTCTCTCTTGCCGTATTGTTAAACTGTATAGCAGCTGGGGGAGCCGAATGCGGCTGAGAGTCCTTTCCAGGACGACCCTTAGAACCTGATCCGGGTAGTGCCGGCGTAGGGAAGGCGATGAAAGCATCGAAAACAACCTTTCGTGCCGTATCCTACCGGATACGGCTTTTTTTTGGAGTCGCTCGTGAATATTACGCTGAACGGTGAACTAAAGACTGTGCATGACAACATCACCGTCCTCGGGCTGCTCGAATTTCTCCACATACAGCACCAGCGAGTGGCCGTTGAGCTGAATGAGTCTATTGTGAAAAAAGATAATTACGGCTCAACAGCGATCAAGAATGGCGACATCCTGGAAATTGTAAGTTTCATGGGTGGCGGAACAACATAGTCCTTAGTTCGTAGTTCATAGTTCAAGGTTCATAGTTCGTACAATTGAGGAGTGCAAAAAATGATCGACGACAAGCTTGTTATCGCGGGCATCGAATTCAAGTCCAGGCTCTGGGTCGGGACCGGCAAGTACAAGGATTTTGCGGAAACGAAAAAGGCCATCGAGGTCTCGGGTACTGATGTGGTAACCGTCTCGGTCCGGCGCGTGAACATCATCGACAAGAGCAAGGAGAACCTGCTCGATTACATCGATCCGAAGAAGTACAAGATCCTTCCCAATACCGCGGGCTGCTACACAGCCAAAGACGCCATCCGTACGGCCATGCTTGCCGCCGAGGCGGGGATCACGAAGCTCGTAAAGCTTGAGGTCATCGGCGACGACAAGACCCTTTTCCCGGACAATGAAGCGACACTCGAAGCTGCGAAGGTACTGGTGAAAGAGGGGCTGATCGTGCTGCCGTATATGAGCGACGACCCGATCATGGCAAAGAAGCTTGTTGATATCGGCTGCCCTGCGGTCATGCCGCTTGCCGCGCCCATCGGTTCCGGCCTCGGCATCAGGAACCCCTATAACATCCGCATCATTATGGAAACCGTCAAGGTGCCGATTATCGTCGATGCCGGCGTGGGCACTGCCTCCGATGTCGCATTCGCCATGGAACTTGGCTGCGATGCGGTGCTCCTCAATACGGCGATTGCAGGCGCAAAGGACCCGATCGCCATGGCCGAGGCCATGAAGTATGGAGTGCTCGGCGGCAGGCTTGCATATAAGGCGGGGCGGATACCGAAGAAACTCTATGCCACGGCGAGCAGTCCGATCGAAGGGATGATCGGGAACTGAGAAGAAGATACGGAGAATCGGGGACGCGGCGAAACGGTGAAAAGGATGAACGATTTGATCTCCGCGTCTCCCTATCTCCGATCCCCCCATTCGGAGGTCATTTTTGCCCGTAGATTTCAAGCTCTATCTGATCACCGACCGGAAACAGACAAGGATGCCGCTTTCTGCTGCAGTGCGGCTGGCGCTCGAAGGCGGCGTCCGGGCCGTCCAACTCAGGGAAAAGGACCTTCCGATACGGGAGTTGCTCGCCCTGTCGCAGGAGTTAAGGGCGATGACAAAAGAGTTCGGTGCAAAGCTCTTTATCAACGACCACGTGGACGTTGCCGTGGCTGTTGATGCAGACGGGGTGCACCTCGGGCATCAGAGCATGCCTGCAGCAGCGGTCAGGAAGATCGCGGGCACCAAGCTGATGATCGGGGTCTCAACGCACAATATCGAAGAGGCCAGGGCAGCCGAGTCGGCTGGCGCCGATTTTGTGACCTTCGGACCCATTTACGAAACGCCGTCAAAGTCGCACCTGGGAGCGCCCGCAGGCCTCGATGCCCTGAAAGAGGTGAAAAGGGCCGTCGATATCCCGATCTTCGCCCTGGGCGGGATACGGGGCAGCAATATAGGCCATGTTCTCTGGTCCGGCGCTTACGGCGTTTCGATGATATCGGCGATCTTTGGAGCCGATGATATCCGGAAAAAAGCAAAGAACATATCTGAAATGGTTAAAATCGTTGACCGGTCTATCTGCGTTCAGTGCGGCCGCAGATAACGGAACTCGGGAAATCAACGGGGAAGCGGAAACTTAGCGAGGTGCGGAATGACTCAGATACTGGAAGCAAGAAAAGGGAACATCACCCCTGAGATGGAGGCCGTAGCCAGGGCCGAGAGTGTGAGTATTGCGCATGTTCTTGAAGGCGTGGCCAAGGGTACGATCGTCATCACGAGGAACAGCAGGCACACCTCCATCATGCCGCTCGGCGTCGGGAAGGGCTTACGGACCAAGATCAACGCCAATATCGGGACCTCCAAGGACCGGATGTCCATTGAAGACGAGATCGAGAAGCTCAAAGTGGCCGTTGCCGCAGGGGCAGACGCGGTCATGGACCTTTCGACCGGCGGGCCGATCGTCGGGATCCGCAAGGAGATCCTGAAGCAGTCCACGGTCTCCATCGGCACCGTGCCGATCTACCAGGCAGCAGTTGAGACCGTAGAACAGGGGAAACCCCTCGTCCAGATGGACCCCGACCTCCTGTTCCGGGTGATCGAGCAGCAGGCCGAAGAGGGCGTGGACTTCGTGACCGTGCATTGCGGCGTGACCAGATCGAGCCTGGAGCGACTGAAGAAACAAGGCAGGATCATGGATGTCGTGAGCCGGGGCGGCGCTTTCCATATCGAGTGGATCATCTATAACGATTCCGAGAACCCGCTGTTCACACAGTATGACCGGCTCATCGAGATCGCAAAAAAATACGACGTGACCCTTTCGCTCGGCGACGGCATGCGGCCGGGCTGTCTGGCCGACGCCACGGACCGGGCCCAGATCGAAGAGCTCATCACTCTGGGCGAACTCAGGGACGTCGCCCACGAGGCAGGGGTGCAGGTCATGATCGAGGGGCCGGGCCACGTGCCGATCAACCAGGTCGAGACGAACATGAAGATCCAGAAGGAACTCTGCAAAGGCGCTCCGTTCTACGTGCTCGGTCCGCTCGTGACCGACGTTGCCCCGGGCTATGACCACATCACCTCCGCTATCGGCGGCGCGATCGCTGGTGCAGCAGGCGCCGATTTCCTCTGCTATGTGACGCCTTCCGAGCACCTCCGCTTGCCGGACCTGGATGACGTGCGCGAGGGGGTCATCGCCTCCCGGATCGCGGCACATGCCGCGGACATCGCGAAAGGTGTCCCGGGCGCAATGGACTGGGACAAGGAAATGGCGCGGCGGCGCAAGGCCCTCGACTGGAAGGGCCAGATCGAGCTTTCGATGAATCCGGAACGGGCGCGCAAACTGCGTGAGTCGAGCATGCCGAAGGAAACGGACGTCTGCACCATGTGCGGCGAGTTCTGTTCCATGAAGGGCATGAGCAAATATCTCCAGAAAGAAGACAGCACGAGCCGTCCCGCAAAGCGGGGCGTCTGATTGCAGAATGGGGATTGCGGAATGCGGAATTTACTAATCAAAATAAGTCTGGTGTTTTTAATATTTTTGTCGTCCTATGCTTACGGAGAGACGGCAACAAAACCCGAGATCCTTCTTGAACCGGCGACGCCGGGGCCTGGTGATGTGATGGTCGTCACGGTCAAGAACGCCGCGGGCGAGACCGAGGGGACGTTTAACGGGAAGAAAATCTATTTCAATCCCTCGAAGGAATCGTTCAAAGCCATCGTGGCAATCGACTACTTTACCGAACCGGGAAAGTACGATCTGGACATTTCAATAAAGGGATCGGTCTTCAAAGAGACGGTGGAAGTCATCAAGAAAGAATACAAAGTTGAAACGCTTACCCTTCCGAAAAGGATGGTGGAACTCTCTCCCAAGGACGAGGCGCGGGCGGAGCGGGAACAGCGCAGGATGGATGCAATCTGGCCTAACGAGTCAAGCCGTTCATGGACGGGCGATTTCATCAATCCTTTGCCGGGCGAGATCATCGCCCCCTTCGGAGTACGGAGGATCATCAATAACATTCCGAAGAGCCCGCACACCGGTATTGACGTGAGAGGGCACAAAGGCGACAAAATAATCGCCCCGAACGACGCGGTCGTGGCTCTGATCGACAACCAGTTTTTCGGCGGCAAGGCGCTGGTGCTGAACCACGGTCAGGGCATCTACACCATGTTCTTCCATCTTTCCAAAGTTCTCGTCAAGCCGGGACAGGTGGTCAAAAAGGGCGACGTCATCGCACTCGTCGGCGCAACGGGCCGCGCGACGGGGCCTCACCTGCACTGGGGAGTACGCGTGCAGGGAGCGCGCATCGATCCTTTGGAATTGATCCATCTAAAGTTAGAATAAAGAATTCAGGAGTCAGGAGTCAGGAGTCAGGAGGGAAAAAGAACCCCAACCTTACCACTCCAATCATCATGATCAAAGTCCTCTCCATAGCCGGATCCGATCCTTCCTCGGGCGCAGGCATCCAGGTCGATCTCAAGACCTTTCAGGCGCTCGGCGCCTTCGGCATGGCAGTGCCTGCGGCGCTCACGGTTCAGAACAGCAATGGTGTCTCCGGCGTTGAGGCAGTATCGGCAACAATGTTTTTAAAACAGCTTCAGAGTCTTCTTTCAGACATCAAGCCTCATGCGGCCAAAACAGGAATGCTCCTGACCAAACAGAACGTAGAAACAACAGCAGCATTGCTCAAAAAATTCAGAATAAAGAATCTCGTTATCGATCCTGTGCTCAAATCGACTTCCGGCAGGGTGCTGCTTCAGCCTGCTGCGGTCAAGGCCCTTAGGAAAAAGTTATTTCCCCTTGCAACGATCGTGACGCCGAATCTTCCCGAAACAGAACTCCTGTCGGGCATGACCATCAAATCCGAGAAGGACATGGACTATGCTGCAGGGAAAATACTCGACCTGGGGCCGTCTTATGTTCTCGTAAAAGGCGGCCACCGGACCGGCCCTGCAGCGGACACGCTGTATGGAGGCAAAACCGTAATCGCGTTTTCCACATTGCGGAGAGAAGGCGAGTTTCACGGCACGGGGTGCGTGCTTTCCTCGGCAATCACGGTGTTCATAGCCCGGGGATTACCTGTGGAAAAGGCTGTGGAAAAAGCAAAACAGTTTGTGGACAGGATGTTGATAACAGCCAAGCCTGTGGGAAAAGCAAAGACCAAATATTTTCAGTTCTGAGAAGCATCTCTCGCGGAGGCGCGGAGAACGCGGAGAAATCAAAGGGAAAAAACTGAATGGATAAATTTATTGTCCAAGCTGTTTATTTTTCTCTGCGCACTCTGCGACTCTGCGAGATAAAAGGTTTAAGCTTTGACAGTGTTCATCTGTGGTTAATTAATACTTGGGGGTATTATGCGCGTTGACGGCAGAAAGGCGGATGAACTCCGCAGACTCAAGATCACAAAAAACTACATCCGGGCCGCCGAAGGCTCGGTCCTGATCGAGATGGGCGACACAAAGGTCATCTGCACGGCAACGGTGGACAATTCCGTTCCTCCCTTCCTTCGGGGGAAAGGCACGGGCTGGGTGACTGCTGAATACGCCATGCTTCCCCGGTCGTCCTCGCAGAGGATCCAGCGGGAACGGAGCAAGGTGGGCGGCCGCACGCACGAGATCCAGCGGCTGATCGGGAGGTCGCTCCGGTCTGTCGTGGACATGCACGCGCTCGGAGAGCGCACGGTGCTGATCGACTGCGACGTGGTCCAGGCGGACGGGGGGACGAGGACCGCGTCGATCACCGGCGCCTATGTCGCGCTTGTGGAAGCGCTTCGTCATATCAAAAAACAGGGCCTGATCGAGGCGATTCCGGTCAGGGATTACCTGGCCGGTATCAGCGTCGGGATCGTTGGCGGTAAACCCATGCTCGACCTTTGCTATGTTGAGGACTCGGGCGCCGAGGTTGATATGAACCTGGTGATGACCGGCACGGGCAAGATCGTGGAAGTGCAGGGCACCGCCGAGGGGGAGCCTTTTTCCCGGACCGAGCTTGGGAAGCTCATTGCCCTGGGCGAGAAAGGCATCAGATCACTGGTAAAAAAACAAAGAGAACTGCTTAAATGACGGCGTTCCTCACGTCGCTGGCGATCGTCTTCCTTGCGGAAATGGGCGACAAAACCCAGCTTTTGGCCATGGCGTTTGCCACGAGGTTTCGCTGGCAGACCGTTCTTCTCGGTGTGTTCGTCGCTACTGCGGCAAATCATCTGTTCGCCGTTTACGTGGGCGCCTATCTCACGCGTATCATCCCGCTTCAGTACATCAAGATCGCTGCGTCGGCATCGTTCATTTTCTTCGGTCTTTGGACCATCCGAGGCGATGAGCTTGACGAAGAGGACAAGAGGTTTAATTTCAATCCCTTCTGGACCGTGACGTTGGCGTTCTTCCTTGCCGAGATGGGAGACAAAACCCAGCTTGCCACAGTTGCGCTTGCTGCCGAGTTCAATACCATCGTACCCGTATGGCTCGGCACCACGACGGGGATGATGATCGCAGATGCTGTGGGCATTCTCGTAGGCATTGTTCTGCACAAAAAAATCCCTGAAAAACAGATCAAGTGGATTGCCGCGCTCATTTTCATAGGTTTTGGGCTGTGGGGATTGTACAATTCGTTGATTTTGTAACACAGGAGCGGCACCCCTGCTCCCGTCAAAAAAGACCCATCCATCTTGCCGTCCATTCCAGAAATAAAATAAGCATTTTATTTTTTCTTGACAAAACAGGACGCGAGAATTACTATTAAACAACTGTTTTAAAATGAAAGGAGATTGTTTTCGTATGGGTAGAGTAAAAATTATATTGTTTTTATTCGTATTTTTTTCGCTTACCGTAACTTCTGTCATGGCTCAATATCCGGTCATAAACGCTGAAGAGACAAGAGCCTGGATGACGGGACCTAAGAAAGTAGTGCTGATCGACACGAGAACTCATGAGGAATACCAGCAGGCGCACCTTCCCGGGGCCATCAGCATTCCGGCTGAAAGAATGAAGACGGAGGCGGCAAAGCTTCCCAGGAACAAGACTACTCCGCTTATCTTTTATTGCCGCGGTCTGGGCTGTTCACTAAGCCGCACGGCAGCAGGTGCGGCTGTCGGGATGGGGTATACCTACCTCATGATTTACCAGGCCGGCATGCCGGACTGGTTATTAAAGGGCTATCCCGTTCAAAAAGGGGACAAGCCCGGGAAGCTCAAGTAGGTCAAATAAAACCCGCAGGGGATGCTTATCATGAAAAGAGAAAAAGTCAATTATACGATCCAATCCGTGTCTCATGCCTTCGATATTCTCGAATCATTCACCAGGACCGAAGATGAATTGGGGGTAACGGAATTATCGAAGCGGCTGGGGTTGCATAAAAACAACGTGTTCAGGCTGCTGGCCACCCTGGAGCACCGGGGTTATATCGAGCAGAACGGCGCAACGGAAAATTACCGCCTTGGCGCCAAGACGCTCCAGATCGGGTCGATCTTTATCGAGCAGCGTGAATGCCGCCGCCAGGCGCGGCCCATCCTTGAGGGGCTCATGGCCGCTTCCGGTGAAACGACGATTGTGGCCGTCCTGCGCGGGACCAAGGTGATTTACATGGACAGCGTGGAAACAGACAAAACGGTTCGTGCGGTGTCGCGGGTCGGCGCGCTGCTACCGGCGCACTGTACCGCCGTGGGCAAGGTCCTGCTGGCCCAGTTGTCTCCCGCCGAAATCGAGCGGCTTTACCCCGAGCAGCCGCTGGCAACGCTTACCGACTACAGCATCAAAACGCGGGATGACCTTTTCGCTGAATTGAAGAAGATCGCAGGCAAAGGGTACGCCGTCGAAAATGAGGAAGCAGAAACCGATGTGCGGGGCATCTCCGTCGCGGTGAAGGATTATTCAAAGAACGTTATCGCCGCGATCGGCATTACGGCGCCGGTCAGCCGTCTGACCGATGAACGTCTTGAAAAGGGCGGCATTGCGAACCTCCTTCAGGAGGCGGGACAGGGACTTTGGATGAAACTGGGATTCGCGGGCACTGCGGGAAGAAAATCGTGTTTGTTCGC
>JAJXTW010000294.1 GCA_021783455.1 Nitrospirota bacterium
CACTCTAGCTCCTGACTTAAAAAAGACGTGGCTGGATTTCGCGTATACCCGACTAACGCTTGGAAACGGGGAATGCTTATTTCTTTAATGGCAATCATAAGATCATAATAGCCTGGCTAGGATTAATTTGTTGGCTTGGTGATGCTGATGCGTTTGATACTTTTCGTCCTGATCAGGCTCATAGGGCGCTAGGGTCAGGTCTACTTTGTTGCCATTCCGTCAAGCACTACCGTGAGCGAAGCCGGGAAAAAGCCAGCAGAGATAGTGTGCATTTCCTTGAGCTTCTGATTGCCCGTTTCCCGGAAAACGCGACCCGTCCGAGGTATCCACCAACACCCTATCGTGCAGAACGCATTTTCTTAAAATCATTCAGGGTGAGGTCGAAGTCCGGGTAATTGCCGATTAGGTCTTTCAATTCCTGCCGCTTTTTGAACCGCAGGTATTCTCTCAGGGCAGTTTCGATCGCGCCTTTTTTCGTCCTGGATTTTGATGCTTCCATGACCTTTTTCAGCAGAGCGTCGTCGATATCGAGACTGGTTTTCATCGGATATACACTTCCATCTGCGCCCTTTTCTTCGGGCAAGTCAGGTGATCATGACTTCGCGAGCATGAGGGAGGGGCCGCGGAGGCCGCATTCTGGAGCGCGGACTGCGTTATTCTGGTTCAATTAAACCGCTCCTACTTCGTGAACAGCGCGAGATATTCCGCAAGCGAAAAATACCTGTTGCGGGAGAACCCAGTGGTCTCCTTCAATATCCCCAGCCTCTGAAAATCCTTGATGATCCGCGTACTGGTCGCAAACGAGACATCCAGTTCTTTTGCAATTCGATGGGCATTCATGACCGGATGCGAGAAGAGAGCCAGGAGTAACCGTTGTCCCGTTTCAGCTCGGCTTCCAAGTGTTATGATCTTCTTTTCGTACTTCTGCCGGAGTGCGATGATACGCTCGAACGTCTCAATCCCGTTCCCCGCTGTTTCTAAAACACCCGACAGGAAGAATTTTATCCATTGTTCGATATTGTTCGACGAACGAACAAGCGTTAGTGAATCGTAATAGGACCCCTTATGCTTTTCGAAGAATGCCGACAGATACAATGTTGGCTTCTGCAGGACCTTTCGCTCCACCAGGTGCAGCGCGATAAGCAATCTCCCAATTCTGCCATTCCCATCGAGAAACGGATGGATCGTTTCGAATTGGTAGTGACTCAAGGCGACTTTGATTAGGAACGGCATATCGAGATTATCATTGTGCCAGAACTTCTCAAGGTCGGTCAAAAGCGCGGGCAACTCATCAGGGTGAGGAGGCACAAAAAAAGCGTCCTTAAGATTCGACCCCCCAATCCAGTTCTGACTTGTACGGATCTCGCCCGGCGACTTGTATCCTCCCCGAACTCCGGTCATCAGAGTTGTATGAGTATTCTTGAGCAGCCGCATGGAGAGCGGCAGTGTTTTTAACTCCGTTATGGCATGGTTCAGCGCCTTGATATAGTTCTGAACCTCGCGCCAATCATCCCTGCGTTCGGGTTCGATTTCTTCCTTTGGTAGAATGGCTTCGTCGAGCCCTGTTTGTGTGCCCTCAATACTGCTGGAGGTAGTGGCTTCCTTGGCGACATGCATTTGAATAAAGAATTCCACGTCTGGCACGAGCAGGGAATAGGCATTCAACTCCCCCACTAGCCTCATGGCATCCTCTAGCATAACATTAATCTTTCGATCGCGCCATTCGAGCACCTGATTGATAAACGAGGGGCTAAAGCTTTTATATTGATATTGTTGCTTGTATGTTCCCGATTTATAGGCGTTTTGCATGGCTGGCATCCTGAAAATAATAAAATTTATATTTGCAATTTATCACAAAACTGCAAATAAGGAAAGTTATATTTTCAGTGACGCTTTCTTGTCCGCTCCCTTTAATTCCCACCTTGTTATTTGTATAAAAAAGGCCGGAAAGCTTTCGCTCTCCGGCCTCGTGCTGTTCCTCGTGAAAGGAAACTTTATTCTTAGTACATTCCGCCCATGCCGCCCATGCCGCCCATGCCACCGGGCATTCCGCCGGGCATGCCGCCTGCACCCTTTTCTTCAGGCAGGTCGGTGATCATGACTTCCGTGGTGAGCATCAAAGATGCCACGGAGGAGGCGTTCTGGAGCGCGGAGCGCGTGACCTTGGTCGGGTCGATGATGCCGGCCTGGAGCATGTCCACGTACTCTTCCTTCTGTGCATCGAAACCGTAGTTCGGCTTGTCGGACGATTTCACCTTGTCGACAATCACCGACGGTTCGAGACCAGCGTTGTTCACGATCTGGCGAATAGGCTCTTCGAGCGCCTTCTTCACGATGGCAACGCCCACTGCCTCGTCGCCGGAGAGCTTCAGTTTGTCAAGCACCGGGATGCAGCGGAGGAGAGCCACGCCGCCGCCGGCAACGATGCCTTCTTCCATAGCCGCGCGGGTCGCATGAAGCGCGTCCTCGACACGGGCCTTCTTTTCCTTCATTTCCGTCTCCGTGGAAGCGCCCACGTTGATGACGGCAACGCCGCCCACGATCTTCGCGAGCCGCTCCTGGAGCTTCTCTTTGTCGTAATCGGAAGTGGTCTCGCCGATCTGCGCCTTGATCATCTTCACCCGGCCCTGGATCGCTTCGGTCTTGCCTGCGCCCTCAACGACCGTGGTGTTGTCCTTGTCTACGGTGATCTTCTTGGCCCGGCCGAGGTCGGTGATCTTCACGTTCTCAAGCTTGATGCCGAGGTCTTCGGAAATGACCTGTCCGCCGGTCAGGATTGCCAGGTCTTCGAGCATTGCCTTGCGGCGATCGCCGAAGCCGGGCGCCTTCACTGCGCAAATCTGGAGCGTGCCGCGGAGCTTGTTC
>JAJXTW010000295.1 GCA_021783455.1 Nitrospirota bacterium
ACCGTTTGCACCGACAATACCAACCGATTCCCCGTGGGTGATCCGGAATGAAACGCCTTTCAGCGCCTCGGTGCCATCGGGATAATGGAACAGAACATCCTTGAATTCGACAAAGTGGTGGCTCATTTTGACAGCTCCTGTGTAAGTGAACCGATCATGCCCGTAATGGGGACGAGCCGGAATATGGCGAGAAACACGACGGTCGCCAGCACATATAGGACATCAACAGGCCTCAACGGAGATCGTTTCACCGAAGGGATATCGCCGTTGAATCCGCGTGACAACATCGCACTGTAGATCCGCTCCGCCCGCTCCACGGTCCTGAGAAAAAGGGTTCCGATAAGCCGGACAACGATTTTCATCCCGCTGCCGTGTTCACCGAAAGACCGCATGTCCCGCGCACGCACAAGACGCATCGCCTCCTCCATAAGTACGAAGAGGTAACGATAGAGAAAAAGCAGTTGCGAGACGAAAATCGCAGGCACGCCGAGACGACGGAGCGCATGGCATACTCCGGGAAAGGATGTGGTTGCGATCAGCAGGAGCGCCGCGCTGATGGTAAGCGTGAACTTTACCAGAATCGCAATAAAGGACACCCAACCTGCGGACAGAGGGACTCCGGCAATAACCGCAACGGTCCTCGTGTCCAGGAGCGGGTTGAAAATTCCGATAAAGATCGCAAAGGGCGAGACAATGACGACCTTATTAAGTAAAAATTTGACAGGGATGTCTCCGAGGGTAGTCAGCAGGACCGGGACCAGGAAAAACGGCATGAGCGCGGCAATCTCATACTTGGGAAATGATATGACTGTGAAAAGAAATAAGATAGTGGTTACGACTTTCGCGCGTGGGTCCAGCCGGTGCACGAATGTGTCTTGATAAGAGAGCAGGTCGAGCCTGCCAAAACTGAAATATGACTCGTTAAATGTCATTGCAATGTTGAAGTCGCAACATGAGAACATGTCCGGAGAGAGGTGTTCCCTCTCTCCCCGGACAACTATCCTTCCTTAAGAATGCTTGTGCCTGACAGCCCTGATCCCTGCACCGATGAGCAGGATGAATCCGAGCACCATGCCGGCACCGATGATGCCCGCTACGGACGTGCCAGTCTCTACGCTCGGCCAGAACGGGTTGGCCTCTTCTTGTTTCGGTTCATTCCCAGCTGGTTTAAAGTTGTAGTAGGGAAGGAAGGCGGTTTTTTCCTGTATCCCTTTGATGATAGGCGCGATCCCCTGTTCCTGTTCGGCCAGTTCAGTCTTCCCGGTGGTCTTTTTAATGGACCACTCAAGGCCGTCCGGATGGGTGGAGGCGAACCATGATAACGCGCCGCCTGTGATGACCGCCAGCACAACGAAGCCGACGATAATATTTTTGATCGATACCGCCGAGTTCAGTGGACGGGAAGCTGCTATGCTTTCCAATATCTCGGGCCTTGCTGATCGAACATAATTGATCACGCCTGCAGTGATGAAACCCTCGACGACCCCGATGGCAAGATGGATCGGCTGCATCAGAAGGACGAAGGTCCCAAAGGGCAGCTCGCTTTTACCCGACAGCATCGTCTCCATGACGACCGAGAAAGCTCCCATCTGGAGCGAGATGGCGACGCCCAGGATCGAGACCGCAAGTATCCTGGCCGGACTTTTGCTGTCACCAACCAGCGGCTTATAGAGCAGCGGATAAACGATAAAACAGGGATAGATCCCCATATTCCAGATGTTGCAGCCGAGCGCAAGCAGTCCACCATCGGCAAAGAAAAGCCCCTGGACAGTGATAACCGATGCGATGGCAAGAAAAGCCGCATAAGGGCCGAGAATGATCGTGAGGATCATACCCCCGCCGATGTGTCCGCTTGATCCGGTGCCGGGGATCGTAAAGTTGATCATCTGGGCAGCGAAGATGAATGCGCCCAAGACCCCCATGAGCGGGATCATTTTGTCATCAATGGTTTCTTTCAGTTTCTTCGATGAGTAGCCGATCGCTGCTAGCGTTCCGGCCCAAAACGTCGCCCCCACAGTTGGGGACAAGAGAGCATCTGCCATATGCATAGTGGTTTCTCCTTTTCTGTTTTAGAATCTGAATGCCGCTCCAGCCATGAAAGACATATCAGTCTCCGATGAGCTCAATCCATACTTCACACCAAAGTCGACATCAACATTCTCTGCAACAGAATAGATGGCTCCGGCAATCAGAAAAGCGGGGTCATTATCCGCAGCCTTGTCCGCATTACGCTCTATCCCTAAATTACCGACGAGCTTCAGATCTTTGGCGACCTCATAGGTCGTTGCCAAAGAAGCATGTCAGATGTTCTTCTCTTCTTCCGCCTTATTCTCGTTTCTGATGTAGCCGAGGTTTGCATGGAATGCCCACGGCGCAGCCTCTTTCGATCCGATAAGAAACATATGATATCCGGTTTTTCCTGTTCCGAGTCCCTTTTCGTCGGTGCCAGTCGGGAAGCTGATGCCGGGCTTCAGGGCGACGCTCAACCCGTCTTTTTCGAAGAACCGCCACTTGACCTCGAACGAAACGTCCGAAAGCCCTTTTTCATCATACGTGGAAACACCATCTTCCGTGACCTTGCCCCACACATAGGGCACATTGAGAACCAGGTCTGCACTATCAATGGCGCCATAGGACAGCGTTGTTCCAGCCTGTCCGCCCGTCGACTTTACAGACACGCCGCCCACCGTCTCCTTGTCGGAATCATACTGGCCGTTCACTTCAAGCAGAAACTTTCCCTTCCCTTGTGTACCCGCGTCGTCCGTGATCAGCGGGTGAGCCGCCCAGGAAACAACTGGCAGAAACATAAGTGCAAAAAGTGATAGACACCCTGACATCTTTCTAATATTCATCCAATGACGCAGA
>JAJXTW010000296.1 GCA_021783455.1 Nitrospirota bacterium
AGCCCACTCCGCCGAAGATGACCTCTCCCAACTGGATCAGCACCAGCGGATACAGGCCGCCCATGGGCGTATAGGAGTCGTGCATGGAATTGACCGAGCCGTTCGAGGCTGCAGTGGTTGCCGTGGCCCAGAGTGCGGAATTAACGATCCCGAAACGGGCCTCCTTTCCTTCCATGTTCCCGCCCGGCTGCAGATCGCTCGCGGTTTGATCAACGCCCATTCCGGCAAGGTGCGGATTGCCTGCCTGTTCGCTCCAGACACAAAGGATCGTGAGGATAACAAGAACCAGCGTCATGGCGGAAAGTAAGGCCCATCCCTGGCGCACGTCGTTGACCATCTTGCCGAAGGTGATGCAAAGTGCTGCCGGAATCAGGAGTATCGCCAGCAGCTCGAGAAAATTCGAAAACGCGGTCGGGTTTTCAAAAGGATGCGCCGAATTCACATTGAAAAATCCGCCGCCGTTCGTGCCGAGCTGCTTGATTGCGATCTGCGAAGCAACGGGACCGAGCGGGATGGTCTGCTCTTTTACCTGCACTTTCCCGGTCACAAGATTGCCCTTGTCGTCCTTGATCGGGCTGCCTTGGCTATCGAGCTTCGGATTGTCGTAGGTGATGGCCTGCGCGAGTTGCACAGTCTTATCTCCACTGAAGGTCTGCACCACACCTTGGGAGATGAGCAGCAGTGAATAAATCAGTGAAAGTGGAATCAGGATATAGAGGGTCGAACGGGTGAGGTCGACCCAGAAATTGCCGACGGTCTCTGCCGAGTGCCTGGCAAAACCGCGGATCAGTGCAATAAGAACGGCCATGCCCGCTGCCGCGGACAGAAAATTTTGCACTCCCAGTCCGGCCATCTGGGTGAGGTAGCTCATGGTTGTTTCGCCGCCGTAGTTCTGCCAGTTCGTGTTGGTTACGAAGCTCACGGCAGTATTGAAAGAGAGGTCCGGCGCGACCCCGGCGAACTTCTGCGGATTGAGCGGCAGCATACCTTGGAGCCGTTGCAGAAGATACAGGAAAAAAAATCCTGCTGCGCTAAAGACCAGCACTGCGCCGGCGTATTTCTTCCAGCTCATTTCCTCATCACGCTTGATGCCGCACATACGGTAGAAAAGCCGTTCAACAGGCCCGAGCACGCGGTCCAGGCCCGAAGGCTGCCCTTCATAAACCCGGGCCATGTAGACCCCAAGCGGTTTTGCGAGAAGCAGCAAAACGCCGAAATATAAAACTAACTGCAAAATATCATTGCCAATCATGAAAATGCCTCCGGTTTGAGAAGTGCTATCATGAGATAGACCAGCAGGCCCACGGCGAGAATTCCGCCGATCCAGTAAAACAATTCCATTCCGTCCTCCTAAACCCGCGCAACGAGTTTCATGAAAAGCCAACTGATAAGAAAAAGCACCACAATGATGCCAGTGAACAGAATGTCCATGACCGCCTCCTAAGCCTGGATAAATATAAACATAAATGGAATAAATTTGCTGCTAAGAATGGCCGGGAAAACATTAATATTTCATAAAGATATTTTGTTGAAAATATTTTTTTGATTCCTGAAAGTAAGACGCAGGATCGATCTGCACCTGGAACGAGGGCATAAAATGACGGGACAGTTTTTCCGACTTTGGTAAGTACGCGAGGACAGCAAGGGTTGTAGGGGTGCTGGCACAGCAGGGCAGCGGCAGGCAGCTTATACGGGAAACCGCTTCTTGACAATGAGCTTTCTCGCTTCCTCGGCGAAGAGCAGGAAGACGGCGAAGGGGGCAAGCATGAGCCATGTGCCTCCCGAAATAGGCGCGGTTAAGAATATCTCATTGCCCCAGGGATGGTAAACGATGAAAAGCTGGAGCAGGAGCTCAACCGCAATCCCGGCGAAGATGAGCCTGTTCGTAAAAAAACCGATGCTGAACAGGGATTCCCGGTACGACCGGCAGGCGAAGACGTTGGCAATCTGCGTAATGATGATTGCGGTCAGACAGGCCGTGGTAGCCTGCATATACAGAAGATCGCGAGCCGGGAGCAGTGTCCCCCAGTGCCACCCCCCCGCTCTGAGCACCCAGAAAAATCCGAACATGCAGGCGATCGCTTCAATGGGACCGAGGAACAGATATGCCCGCGCCATCAAAGAAAAATCAAGCAGCCGCTCGCTCAATTTCCTTGGCGGCTGCTTCATAATACCGGAGCTTGGCTTCTCCGATCCGAGCGCGAGTGCCGGGAGCATGTCCGTGCCGAGATCCACGGCGAGTATCTGCATGATCGTGAGCGGGAGCGGGATAGGGAACAGAATATAAGCAAGATACGGCACGGCCTCGGGGATATTTGACGCGAAGATGTAAGTAATGAACTTCTTTATGTTCTCGTAGACCGTGCGGCCTTCTTCAACTGCGTTCACGATCGTGGCGAAGTTGTCGTCGAGCAGGACCATGTCCGACGCCTCTTTTGCCACGTCCGTTCCGGTAATGCCCATGGAGATACCGATGTCCGCTTTCTTGAGCGCCGGCGCGTCATTCACGCCGTCGCCCGTTACCGCGACCACCTCACCGTTATCCTTCAGGAGGGACACGACCCGCATTTTGTGCTTCGGCGTCATGCGTGAGAAGATGATCTCCGGAGCTGCAAGCTTTTCCGTCAGTTCCTGGTCGGTCATCAGGCTGAATGCAGGACCGTCAATGATCACGGGCGTCTCATGCACAAGGCCGATCTGGCGGGCGATGGCTACTGCGGTCCTGCTCCCGTCGCCGGTGATCATGATGATGCGTATCCCTGCATCGTGGCATTTGCTGATGGCCTCGGGGACCTCGGGACGGGGCGGGTCCTGCAGCGCGATGAGGCCGAGGAACGTCATGTTCTCTTCATCTTGCTCAC
>JAJXTW010000063.1 GCA_021783455.1 Nitrospirota bacterium
GTCGTCGGGCGTGTCTTCAACGCCCTTGATCTCCTCGAGAATGACCTTGCGCTCTTTTTCCATCTCCGCGGCCTCGAATTTCGAACCGAGCAGAATGTCGGAAAGGATGTCAATGGCCACGGGCAGGTGCTCGTCCACCACCTTGGCATAGTAGGTGGTCGTTTCCTGCGAGGTGAAAGCGTTGTACTCCCCGCCCAGGGAATCCATTTCGATGGCAATGTCCTTTGCCGACCGCTTCTCCGTGCCCTTAAAGAACATGTGTTCGATAAAGTGCGAGACGCCGCCGATCTCCGGCGGCTCGTGCCGGGAGCCGACTTTCACCCACACCCCGATGGATACGGAGCGCGACTTCGGAAGCGTTTCGGAAACAACCCGTATGCCGTTTTCGAGGGTATCTTTTCTATACATGAATTATTTCTCTTTCTGGTTGTGATTTCCCTGATGCTGATGCTGCGCGGCCCGCTCAACGGTGATTTTTTGCGCCAGATGGCTCGGCACGTCCTCGTAGCCGAAGAACTCCATGGTATACATGCCCCTGCCGCTCGTGAGGGAGTTGAGCGTCGGCGCATAGGAAAGCATTTCGGCCATGGGCACCAGCGCCTTGATCGACTGCCCGTTCGCCTGAGGCACCACGCCCTGGACTTTGCCTCTCCTCGAGTTTAAGTCCCCGATAACGGCGCCGAGCGTGTCATCGGGGGCCACCACCTCAACGCTCATGATCGGTTCGAGCAGCACCGGCTTGGCGGCTTCCATGGCCTTCTTGAACCCCATGCTTGCCGCGACCTTGAACGCCATTTCCGAAGAGTCGACGGTGTGGTAGGAACCGTCGAACAGCGTGACCCGTACGTCCACAATGGGATACCCGGCGAGCATACCCTCGTGCATGGCCTCGACCACGCCTTTTTCAACCGCGGGGACATACTGGCGCGGGACCACGCCGCCTACGATCTTGTCCACGAACTCAAAACCGCCGCCCCGCGGCAGGGGCTCGATCTTGAGCCAGGCGTCCCCGTATTGTCCGTGGCCTCCGGACTGTTTTTTGTATTTTCCCTGCGCTTCGGACTTCGTGCGGATCGTCTCCTTGTACGGGACCTTTGGCGTCTTCATCGTTACATCGGCGCCGAACTTCCGTTTGAGCTTCTCGAGCGTCACTTCGAGATGGACCTGCCCCATGCCCGACAACACCATTTCTTTTGTCTGCTCGTCATAGGTGAATTTCAGCGTGGGGTCTTCCTCCAGGAGTTTGTGAATGCCGATGCTCACTTTATCCTCGTCACCCCGTGTTTTAGGAGCAACGGCATAGGACATCACCGGGTCCGCGTACTTCGCGAACTCGAGAACGATCGGGTGCTGCTCGGAACAGAGCGTATCGCCCGTCAGGGTCTCTTTCAGCTTTGCGATCGCGCCTATCTGTCCGGCGGTCAGCGTCTGCGTCGCGACCTGCTTTTTTCCCTGGATATAGAACAGGGATCCCACTTTTTCCTTCACCTCTTTCGTTGAATTATAGACGCTCGAGTCGGACTTGAGCGTGCCCGAGTACACACGAACCAGGGACAGTTTTCCGGCAAAGGGATCGTTGATCGTCTTAAATACCATGGCCGCAAGATGCTCTTCGGGCGTGGGCTTCCGAAGGACTTCGCTGCCCGTCTTGGGGTCCTTGCCTTTGATCTGAACACTCCGCGCGTGTTCGGCCGGTGACGGGAGGCACATGAGGACCATGTCGAGAAGCGGCTGGATTCCCATGTTCTTGACCGGAGAACCGCACAGCACGGGCAGCAGGCCTCCGCCGATCGTGCCGTGCTTGAGACCGGCAATAAGGTCTTCCTGGGAAAGGTCACCCTTGTCCAGGTACTTCTCAAGGAGGCCGTCGTCGGTCTCAGCTATCTGCTCCACCAGTTTTTTCCGGTAGGTGGAAGCATCCTGTCTCATGGTTCCGGGGATCTCTTGTTCTTCCATCTTTCCGCTGTTGTCATTGGTGAAGAAGAGTGCCTTCATTTTGATGAGATCGATGACGCCACGGAAGCTGTCCTCATGGCCGATCGGGAGCTGGAGAACCAGGGAGTTCTTGCAAAAATACTTTTCCATGTCGCCTATGGCACGGAAAAAATCCGCCCGCTCCTTGTCAAGCTTGCTCACAAAGGCCACGCGGGGAATTTCGTAGTCGCAGGCAAATTTGTAGATTTTTTCCGTTTCTGCTTTCACGCCGGAAATGGCGGAGATGATGAGAACGGCGCCGTCGACGGCGCGGAGCGTTCCCCTCGTTTCCTCAAGAAAGTTGATATAGCCGGGGGTATCGATGATATTGATGCGAACGCCCTTCCATTCGGCGAAACCGACGGCGGCGGTAATGGTGATCTTCCGGCTGATTTCCTCCGGTTCGTGCATGAACACGGAGCTCCCCGCATCGACGTTACCGAGAAGATCGACAGCGCCTGCGGTATACAGGATTGCATCGGCAAGCGAGGTTTTACCGGCTGCGCCGTGAGAGAGGATAGCTATATTGCGGACTTCCTTGACATCAGCGTTCGGCATAGACGACTCCTTCCAGTGACGGGAATTGGGTTCAGCGGGGATAGGATGCCTGTCGTATTCTATTGTAGCAGATTTACCAGATATCGGACTTTATCTTGCCTCCCTGTTTGATCAGCACGTCCACGACCGCCTCGTTGAAAAAATTGGTGGTCCGGCGGATCTCATCGTCTACCATGCTCTCGTAGTATTTCTTGCCTTCGGCAAGTTCTTCCGTCAAAATTTCGAAAAGGCTGTCCTTCTCGATTCCTTCCTTGACCTTGGCCTGGTTATACATAAGGACGTCGGAGAGAATGGTCCGTGCAAGTCTTCGCGCCTCATCGGGATTTTTGATCATTCTCATAGATAACGTCCTAACAGGGGAAACTCAATCCTTCGGAGAAAGAATCTCGACGATGATCGGCTTGTATTTCTGTGTTTTTTCAACCTTGTTATTATACATGCGGATGAAGAAAAAAGATACGGCCATGGCCGTCATGCCGGCGATAAAGGCCCAGAGGTCGGAATGCTGCTCCCCCACATAGGGCCGGGCAATGTTTTTTGCAATTATGGCCCCGGCAACAAGGGCGACCATGGGAATGCCGTACAGTATGATGGAGGCCTGCAAGTAGACCTGCGGCGCCACCACGACCTTGACCTTCTGGCCTTTCACGGCGCCAAGCGGGTTCGCCGCCTCCATGAGTTCCGTGTCTCCGGGATGACAGACACCCGATGCGGCACACTGCTCACAAGCGCTCTTTTTGAGGATCGCCACCTTCGCGATGTCCCCCTCTGTCTCAGCGACAATGCCTTCTTCTTCGATCATGGTATCACCATTCATACGCAGAGAGCATGGAGCACAGCGCATAGCCTTGCTTTTCCTCTATGCCCTAAGCGCGTTACCTTCTGCCTTTCTTCACTTTTTTTTCGATCGCAGGAGCTTGTACTCGATGCTGTCTACCAGCGCCTGCCAGCTTGCCTCGATCACGTTCTCGGACACGCCGACGGTGCCCCACTTGTTTTTGCCGTCGCCGGACTCGATCAGCACGCGAACCTGGGAAGCCGTGCCCTCGGCTGCCGTCAAAACACGCACCTTATAATCAAGCAAACGAACATTTTCAAGTCCCTTGCCCGGGAAGTACTTGGGCAACACTGTGCGGAGCGCCTTGTCAAGCGCGTTCACCGGACCGTTGCCCCAGGCCGCGGTGTGTTCGACATTGCCGCCGACCTCCACCGTGACCGTGGCCTCGCTCACGGGATGGGGGTCAACCTTGCGTTTTTCGGTCAGGATGCGGTAATCGATCCGGTCGAACATGGTGAACACCGACTCGTAGTTGTGCCCGGCCCGCAGCATGAGCAGCTCGAGAGACCCTTCGGCGCCCTCGAACTCGTACCCCTCGTTCTCAAGCTCTTTGACCTTTTTAAGGATCACGGCCAGTTCCGGACTGTCTTTTTTAAGGGGGATGCCGAGTTCCGCCGCCTTCTGAAGGATATTGCTCTTCCCCGCCATGTCGGACACGAGGATGCGCCTTCTATTCCCCACAAGTTCAGGCGCGATATGTTCATAGGTAAGAGCGCTTTTCCCTATGGCATCCACATGCACGCCGCCTTTATGCGCAAAAGCGCTGTCGCCGATATAGGGTTGACGCTTGCGGTGCGGCAAATTCGCGAGTTCGTCCACATACCGGGACAGATCGCGAAGTTTGGCCAGACTGGCGCCGGATACGCAGTCGATCCCCAGCTTCAGCTTGAGCGTCGGGATAATGGAGCAAAGGTTCGCGTTTCCACACCGTTCGCCGTAACCGTTGATGGTGCCGTGGACTTGAACAGCGCCCATCCTGATCGCCGTCAGAGAGTTCGCTACAGCGACCTCCGCGTCATTATGCGCGTGGATCCCGAAAGGCGTCGCGATCGTCTTTTTGACGTGAGCAATGATCTCTTCAACCTCGTGAGGCAGCGTGCCGCCGTTCGTGTCGCAAAGGACCAGACAGTCCGCGCCGGCACCTTCGGCGGCAAGCAGCGTCTGGAGGGCATAATCAGGATTTGCCTTGTACCCATCGAAGAAATGCTCGGCATCATAGACCACTTCGTCCAGATGTTCCTTCAGAAAAAGTACGGAATCCTCGATCATGTTGAGGTTCTCGTCCAGGGTCGTCTTGAGCGCTTTGAGCACATGCAGATCCCACGTCTTGCCGAAGATAGTGGCCACAGGCGCGCCTGACGATACCAATGCCTGCATGCTCGGATCGGCGGAGACCTTCAGCTTCGCGCGGCGCGTTGCGCCGAAAGCCGTGAGTTTCGCCTTTTTCAGCTTGACCCGACGCATTTCCTTGAAGAACTCCACATCGCGCGGGTTGGACCCGGGCCAGCCGCCCTCGATATAGTGGACGCCGAACTGGTCGAGCTTACGCGCAATGCGGATCTTGTCCTCGACCGAGAAGTTCACATCCTCGGCCTGTGCCCCGTCGCGAAGCGTGGTATCGTATAATTTTACCGATGGTTTCATGTTTGTTTTACATGGCGCATAGTGCATAGAGCATGGCGCTGACTATGCGGCTTACTTTACTTTTGACCCTCTGCCCTATGCTCTCTGCTCTTTGCCTCCGCCCTTCTACGCCGCCCTGTCCATTTCAAACGTCTCATGAAGGACACGTACGGCAAGTTCGGTGTATTTCGCGTCGATCACGCAAGAGATCTTGATCTCCGACGTGCTGATCATCATGATATTGATCCCTTCTTTGGCCATGGCCGTGAACATTTTGGCGGCCACACCGGAGTGAGATCGCATGCCCACGCCGACGATCGAGATCTTGGCGATGTCTTCCTTCACGGTCACGTTCTTTGCCCCGATCTCGGCCACGACCTTCTTCATGACCTCCTGGATCTTTTTAGCGTCGGTCTTGGGCACGGTGAAGGACATGTCGGTGAGCCCGCCTTCGCCGATGTTCTGGATGATCATGTCCACCACGACATTGTTCTCGGAAATGGTATTGAAGATCTTAGCCGCAACGCCCGGCTTGTCCGGCACGCCCTGGACCGTCACTTTCACCTGGTTCTTGTCATACGCTACGCCGGACACCACCACTTTTTCCATATCTGCATCCTCCTTGGTCACCAGGGTCCCCGGATTGTCGTTGAAGCTCGAGAGCACCCGTACCGGTACATTGTATTTTTTCGCGAACTCGACGGAACGGGTCTGGAGCACCTTGGCCCCGAGGCTCGCCAGTTCGAGCATCTCATCATAGGAGATCTTGTCGAGCTTCCGCGCCTGCGGCACCATGTTCGGGTCCGTGGTATACACGCCGTCCACATCGGTATAAATGTCGCACAGGTCAGCCTTGAGCGCTGCCGCGACCGCCACGGCAGAAAGGTCCGATCCCCCGCGCCCGAGCGTCGTCACATCGTCCGACGTTTCCGTGATTCCCTGGAATCCGGCCACCACGGCAATCTTGCCTTCCTTGATCGCGCACCTCAGCCGGTCTCCGGTGATCTTTTCGATCCGCGCCTTGGTATGGACGCTGTCCGAAATGATGCCCGCCTGCCTGCCCGTAAAGGACTGTGCCTTGTACCCGAGCGACTGGATCGCCATGGCCAGAAGCGCAATCGTCACGCGCTCGCCGGTGGACACCAGCATGTCCATTTCCCGGGGATCGGGATTCTCGCTCACCTGATTGGCAAGGTTGATCAGTTTGTCCGTCTCGCCGCTCATGGCAGAGACGACCACCACGACGTCGTGTCCCTCATCTTTGGCGCGGCACACGCGCTTCGCCACGTTCCTGATCCGCTCGGGATTTCCCACGGACGTGCCGCCGTATTTCTGAACTATGAGCAAGCTTAAGCCTCCACTCTTGCCACAGAGTACACAGAGGCCACAGAGAAAATCTTTACTATTTGGATGTTGATACTTTTCTCTGTGTTCCCGGTGATCCCTGTGGCTAAAACTTTTATTTCTTTAAAAAATAATCCATCAAAGTATGACCCTCAGTAAATACCAGGGCATCTTTTCTCTGTGCAATGCCCTCGTTGTAGCTGACCGCATCGCCGACGCGTTCCGACCTGTTGTCGTAGATGACGAACGGCACGGGGTCATTCGAATGGGTGCGGAGCTCGATCGGAGTAGGATGGTCCGGGAGCGCCAGGATCCGATATTCATCGAACTGTTTCATGCCGTGAATGATATTCCCGACAATAAACTCGTCGAAATCCTCAATTGCCTTGATCTTGTTCTTCAGATCGCCGGTGTGCCCGGCCTCGTCAGGGGCCTCAACATGCACGTAGACCACATCCTTGGTCTTCAGGGCCCAGAGCGCATGTTCGGCCTTACCCACGTAATTGGTGTCGAGCCAGCCCGTGGCGCCCGGCACGGTGATGACTTCGAAGCCCGCATAGATGCCGATGCCCTTGGTGAGGTCCACAGCGGAGATCATGGCGCCTTCGATCCCGTACTTTTCCTTAAAGGTCGGCATCTTCGGGCGCCTTCCCTGGCCCCAGAGCCAGATGCTGTTCGCAACGCGCTTGCCGTTCTCCTGTCTCGCCTTGTTCACCGCGTGGGAAAGGAGAAGATCGGTCGATCCTTCCATCAGCCCGTTGATGACATCGTCGCCTTCGCCGCTCGGAAGATATCCCTGGATGTCCTTGTCCTGGATATCGTGCGGCGGAGTACATTCGAGCTTGTCCTTCCCGCCTTTCCAAACCATGAGGTGGCGATAGCTTACCCCGGGATAAAAACGGATGCGTTCATTGCCCAGTTTGGCGTCGATTTCTTCGATGAGGAGGCGGGCTTCCTGTGTCGAAATATGACCTGCGCTGAAGTCCTCCATGATGGCCCTGCGGCCACCACCCGAGGACTTTCCGCCAATAATGCGCAGGGTCACCAAATTGCAGCGAAAAGCGACGTCATCAGGCCCCAGTTCGACGCCGATGCTGGCCGCTTCGAGGGGCGAGCGGCCGGTATAGTACTTTCGTGGATCATACCCCATGACGGTAAGGTTGGCCACGTCGCTGCCCGGTGGAAACCCGGGAGGTATCGTGTGCACCATGCCTACCGTACCGGATGTCGCAAGCTGGTCAAGGTTCGGCGTTTTAGCGGCTTGCAGGCAGGTTTTCCCACCCAGGTCTTTATGGGGACGATCGGCCATTCCGTCGCCGAGTAAGATGATATATTTCATCGCATAATTCCTAACCCGGACAAGCCGGAATGATAAGAGGGCGTGGGAAACACTGCACACAATGCTGTTTCAACGGAGCATTTCCAGGTTCCGAAATCAAGAGACCCCATTCCCCTGAACAGTCTCTACGTTGACTCCACGCTCCTTGAGATAGGCGATGCCCGCCTCAAGTTCCTTTTCCGCACCCTCGAGTTCCAGCACCACCTCACCCACGCTCTCGGTAACCTTGGCCCGCCGAATATTCGGCATAACATCGAACTTCTTGGCCATGGTGAAAATCACCGGCTCCTTGATCAGTTCCTGGGGAAAGGTGAGCTTGAGTCTCTTCGTTGCCATATTCCCTCCTAATACTCGGGTGGAAAAACCGCATTAGCGAAAAGGAAAGAGGGGACGGGGAGAACGGCACTCATCTTTTGCGCCGGTTCTCCGATTCCGCGTTCCAAAGGAGCCCGCATCCGCCGGCGATGGCCGGGACGATCGAGATGCTGTCCCCATCCTTAAGCGCGGTCTCTTCCTTGTTCACGAAACGGATATCTTCCTCGTTCACGTAAATATTTATGAAGCGCCGGACCTTGCCGCCTTCCGACAACCGCTCTTTCATTCCGGGATAATCCTTTTCGAGTGCGTCAAGAAGCTCGGTGATGTTCTTCGCGCTGCACTCGACTTCTGCTTTCCCATTTGACAGCTTCTGCAACGGAGTCGGGATCCTCACTTTGATTGACATAGATATTCCTCCTGAAAATAAATCACAAATTAAAATGCTTTCGCGGATTGTACGGAATTCGCGGACTCAATCCCGTTACGGCATGGACAAGCGGACCTCGTCCACCTTTCCCTCTTCGATCGAAAAACCCCGGGCAACGGGTTTCGCGCGATCCATGAAGGAGATGATGACGTACACGGCATCGGGGTAGTTCGGCAACTGCGTTCCCGGCCAGTATGCCTTCTCCACATCCACGCTCGAGGGATAAGCCTGCCCGGTAGGATGGGAATGGAACATGCCGACCATTTCAAGGCCCGCATCCCGGATGTCTTTCATTACGCGAAATTGCTCTTCCGCGTCCATCTCATAAAAATCCGGCCCCGGCTTCGCATTCTTCATGCAATAGATCTTTTCCACCTTGCCGGCTTTGCCGGCCAGCATGCCGCAGGCCTCGTTCGGAAGTCCCGCTGTGCAGTGGTCGATCATCGTTTGCAGGTCTGATTTCCTGAAGGTCAGCATTTTTTACACCTTATGATTAATGACTCATGGAGCAGAACTGTTCGTAGTCGATCAGTTCCGTGATCGTCGGATGCTCTCCGCAGACCGGGCACTCCTTGTTCCGGGGCACTTTGACGGTACGGAAACTCATGTCGAGTGCGTTCCAGAGGAGAAGCTTGCCTTTCAGCGGATGACCGATGCCGAGGATCACTTTGATAACTTCGGTTGCCTGCAAGGTGCCGATGACGCCCGTCACAACGCCCAGAATACCGGCCTCCTGGCAGGACGGCACCATGCCCGGCGGCGGGGGAACTTCGAACAGGCAACGGTAACAGGGTCCTTCGCCCGGGAAAATGCTCATGAGCTGGCCCTCGAACCGGAAGACCGCGGCGCTGATGAGCGTTTTTTTAAGCATGACGCAGGCGTCGTTCACGAGATAGCGGGTCGGGAAGTTGTCGCTCCCGTCCACGACGATATCATAGTCTTTGATGATGTTCTTGATATTGGCGGAGGTAAGCCGTTCTATGTGCGTAACGACTTTCACATCATGGTTCAGCGTCTCGAAGGTTTCTTTCGCAGAATCAGCCTTCAACACACCGAGCCGGCTCGTATTATGGGCGATCTGGCGCTGAAGGTTCGATATCTCGACACGATCGTTGTCGATCACGCCGATGGTCCCCACGCCCGCCGCTGCAAGGTAGTAGCCCACCGGGGAGCCGAGCCCGCCGGCGCCGACGAGCACCACCCGGGCGTTGAGTATCTTCTCCTGCCCCTCGCCGCCGACTTCAGGGAGCAGAATGTGCCTGCTGTAACGCAGTATTTGGTCTTCGGTAAAGTCCATATGAGGATTCCTACTCCTTCATTCCTGATTCCTGATTCTTAATTCACAATTCCTAATTCTTAATTTTTTATTCTCAACGTCTCACGCTTTTTTCTTTTCCTTATCCTTCCGGACAAGGATGCGCCATTCTTTTTCGCCGGTCTGGTCGATCTTCAGGACCTTCTGCCCTTCGTTCTCCATGCTCCTGGGAACATTTTCCGACGCGGGCTTGTGATCCGTAACGATCTCCAGCACCTCCCCGAGGTTCATTTTTTCGATCGCAAGTTTTGAACGCACAAACGTATAAGGACAGACCTGTCCTTTAATATCCAGTGTCTTGTCTATTTTTATTTCGTCAGCCACTGCGCACCTCCGGTTCCAGCTATCCTTGCTTCCCTTCTTCCACTCTTATGACGATTGTCGCGCCTGCCACACAGTCCATCTTATTGATCTCATCGAGCGCCTTGCGCACGTCACGCTCTATGGCGTCGTGGGTCATCATCACGATGGGAACCGCCTCGTCCACCTTGCGGCCTTTCTGGATCATCGACGAAATGCTGATATTGTTCTTGCCGAGCACGCCGGTGATGCGGGACAATACGCCAGGTTTATCAATCGCAGAGAACCGCAAATAGTAGCACGAAGTGATATCTTCCATTTTCCGGATTTTGAGCGGCCTGCGCTCCCGGAACGCCGTAACCGGCGTCCGGTCAGTGCAGCCTGCGAGAATGTCCCGGCCGATGTCGATGATGTCGCTCACGACCGCGCTGCCCGTGGGCATGTCACCCGCCCCCCTGCCGTAGAACATGGTCGAGCCCACGGCGTCGCCAACGATTGAAAGCGCGTTGAACACCCCGTCCACGGAAGCGATGGGATATTCTTCAGGCAGCATGGTGGGATGCACCCGCGCTTCGATCTCACCGTCCACCATCTTGGTGATCGCCAGGAGCTTGATCTTGTAGCCCAGGTCTTTTGCGAAATCAATGTCGAGCGGGGTGATCTTCGAAATGCCCTCGGTATGAATATCGTCGAATTTCACCGGCGTTCCGTATGCAAGCATGGCAAGGACCGCCAGCTTGTGCGCCGAGTCGATGCCTTCGATGTCGAAGGTGGGGTCCGCCTCGGCATAGCCCTTTGCCTGGGCCTCCTTCAGCACTTCGTCAAACTTCCTGCCTTCGTTCGTCATGAGCGTCAGAATGTAATTACAGGTCCCGTTCACGATGCCGTAGATGGATTTGATGTTGTTGGCTGCAAGCCCGTTCTTCACTGCGGCAAGGATAGGGATCCCTCCCGCGACCGACGCCTCGAAGCCCACGGTCACACCGGCCTGTTCGGCTGCGGCATAGATTTCCTCGCCATGCACGGCCAAAAGCGCCTTGTTCGCCGTTACCACGTGTTTCTTGTTTTTGATCGCTTCAAGAATGAAGTCCTTGGCAGGTTTATACCCGCCGATAAGCTCCACCACGACATCGATTTCGGGATCAATGAAGATCTCCTGCGCCTTGGTCGTCAGTTGGACACCCGTGAGCTTGAGGCCCCGGTCCCGCTTCACATCCAGGTCCGAAATTTTCTTCAGCACCACCGGAGCGCCGAGCCGGCGCCTGATGATATCAGCGTTCTCGATCAGGATGCGCGCCGTGCCTGTTCCTACGGTTCCGAAGCCGATGATGCCTACGTTGATGCTGTTCTTGATTGCCATGCTCACTCCGTCTAATCAAATTGGGGCCAGGGTTCAGGGTCAGGGGTCCAGAAAAAACACCATCAAACCCGCTTTCCTGCACCCTGACTACCGGCCCCTGGGCCCTATGCTTTGCTCAGCGCCAGCTTGATGCCCTTGGCCGCCTGCCGCAAGCGGTGCTCATTCTCGATAAGCGCAAACCGCACATGGCCGTCGCCGTACTCGCCGAACCCGATGCCGGGCGAAACAGCCACCCCGGCTTCCTTGATGAGGTGCTTCGCAAATTCGATCGACCCCATTTTTTTAAAAGGCTCAGGAATTTCCGCCCACACGAACATGGTGGCCCTGGGCTTTTCGATGGCCCAACCCGCCTTCGAGAGACCATCGATAAGCACGTCCCTGCGGGACTGGTACATGTCGGAAATTTCCTTGACGCATTCCTGCGGCCCGTTCAGGGCGATGATCGAAGCGATCTGGATCGGCTGGAACATGCCGTAGTCGAGGTAGCTTTTGATCTTGATGAGCGCAGCTACGACCTCTTTGTTGCCGCAGCAGAAGCCCACGCGCCATCCCGCCATATTATAACTCTTCGTGAGACTGTAAAACTCGACGCCCACGTCCTTGGCTCCCTTGGCCTGGAGAAAGCTCGGCGCGCGGTAGCCGTCGAAAGTGAGGTCCGCGTAAGCCAGATCGTGGACCACGATGATATTATTCTCGCGCGCGAAGTCCGCGATCCTCTGAAAGAACGCGAGGTCCACGACAGCCGTGGTCGGGTTGTTCGGGAAATTGATGATCAACATCTTGGGACGAGGCCAGGTGTTTTTATAGGCCTCCTGCATATCGATAAAAAAGTCGCTGTCCTTCCGGAGAGGGATGGAGCGCACCTCGCCGCCGGCAATGATCACGGCATAGGGGTGAATGGGATAGGCCGGCGCAGTGGTCAAGACCACGTCTCCGGGCTCGATAGTCGCAAGCGCCAGATGGGAAAGCCCTTCCTTGGACCCGATGGTCACGACGGCTTCCGTTTCCGGATCGAGGTCGACGTCGTAGCGCCGCTTGTACCAGTCGCAGACAGCGGAGCGGAGCTTGGTGATGCCCTTGGACGCGGAGTAGCGGTGATTCCTGGGATTTTGCGCGGCCTCGATGAGTTTATCCACGATGTGCTGGGGCGTGCCCTGATCGGGATTGCCCATGCCGAGATCGATGATGTCTTCGCCGCGCCTGCGCGCCTCGATCTTCATGCTGTTCACGATCGCGAAAACATAGGGCGGCAGTCTCTTGATCCTGCCGAACTGCTCAGACATCGTTAACCCTTTCTTTTTCAAAGAATTTCTTCTTCTAACCACGCAATTTAAAAAGTAAAATTGATAATAAAACAGTATCTACCTTTTGTCAATAAAAAATACTCGCCGCATCTTGAAAGGCCGAAGCTAATCAATGAAATGATCCGAGAAAAGGCTTGATTTTCGAGACTGCCTGTGATACTGTTCAAGTTCCAAAAAAGAGTAAGGTCGATTCCCGTTTGGATGCACGAAGGCGGGA